>NZ_JAVKEA010000245.1:0-41585 GCF_040221695.1 Coleofasciculus sp. E2-BRE-01
GGTCTTCCGTAGTTAGTGTGCTAAATTGTTAGTTAGATTTGCCCAAGTATTGGACAGCAATAGCTTTAACCGTTTTTACCCGAATTTCAATTTATTTTGAGGCGATCAAAAGCTACAGCCCTTGTGTGGAAAACCTTCTGACTCATTAAAACTGATAATTTAGCACACTAAGTCCGGAAGACCCCATTTGTGGTGTGAGGAACCGAATTGTCAGCATTTTGTTCATGATATCGATAAAGGAGTTTATGAGTTTAAAGCGCCGCGTGAATGGGTGGAAAAAGTCGCTCCCTACGCTAATTTAATTGCGGGAGTGTTGAAAACCTTAACCCCGATTACCGCACCCGTCGCGAATAGCTTTTTTGGCGAAGACTTCATGAAAGTTAGTAATATTCAATCTCAATTGGAGATAATGAAGGAGTTAACCAATACGATTCTCAGCGATAATAAACTCCTGATTGATGGAACCATCGGGATGCGAGATGGCTTACTCAGTCAAGCGGAACGTTCGGGAATTTTGGCGTTACATTCTTTCTTAGATGAGGAAGATCCCCATCATCAACGGTTGGGACTTAAGCGACTTCCAACCTATACCGGAGACTACCTTTGGTTATGTGAAAAACACTATCAGAATCGTCAGTCGAAGATGCCCCAGTTCTAGAGGATTTACAGGATACTATAGAAGGGTGCGATCGCTTCCAGGGTGGATTGGGTATTATCCGTTTTTTTGTTGAGATGCGGTTTGCAATTGGTGCATCAATCTCAGAAGTGGCTCATAGTTACTACAGGATTTTAACGCTCGGCTGAAATTAGCAATCGCTCCAGTGGGATCATTACCTCGGAGATGACCTAATCCTGCATCCATAAGTAATCCAGGATGTTCAGGGTATTTTTCATAGAGGGAATTATAGATGGTGTCGGCTGTTTGATAGTTCCCTTTCTTGGACAACGCATTTGCCTTAGCTAGTCGTTTGAGGTAGGGATCACGTCCGGTTAGCGATTTAATTTTGATCCACAGTGAAGCAGGAACGCCAATGACAAAGAGTAAGTTTAAGAAAAGCGTTTTCAAAAATAGTCCATTGGCACAATTATCGCAGACATGGCGGCGTTGGTAGAAAAATCCATAGAGAATGACCAGAAAGTAAAAGTAAAATTCAGTATAGCTTCTTACTCGGTCAAACATCCCACATTCATCGCAAAGGCGATAGGTTGCTCCTTTGGTCATTGACAGGAGATTTTCTTGAAAAATGGTTTCACAGAAGCGACAGTAAACATAGGTGGAAGTTTTATAATCAGAAAGGTCAATAGTTGCTTCACATTCAGGACATTTGACTGACCGAAAGCGGTGAAGTTGACCTGTCTGTGCCAATCGCTGTTTCTTCTTTTCTATTTCTTTAGCCGAAGCCCTTTTGTCAATGAACTTCTCTAAATCTCGGCATTTTCCCCCATAGATTTCTAAGACCAAGACTGAGTTGACTAAATGCTTGGACAGTTTTTTGCTGAAACAAGCTGTTTTAGATAAGGCTAAAACGAGGCGTTGATCGCGAGTCGTGGTATCGGCAATGTCTTCATAGACTAAGAGATCTTTTCCAAAAGTGATTTCTTGTTCATTTGCCATTCCTTTTTGAGAGAATAACCCTTGCGCTTTACCTTGCTTCACAAACCGGAACTTAAATGAAAGCTGAGATGTTGATGAGGACATAAAAAGACTCCTTGGAACGTGTCGTAAGACACTTTGACAGTTGAGTTACTCGGGTTAGGTCTACTTATACCTATTTCTAGAGCGAATACACCTTATGCACTATCAGCAAATCCAAGACCAGTTGAGTGTTAGTATACTCAGGTCATAAGTAGTCGGACAAAAGAAAACTGCACGCTCACTAAGTTTTGTAAACAAGCCTCAAACCCTTACAAAGGACGTAGCTTGCTTCTCGCAACAGCGAGTTCTCCACAGTTAGCTTTTATTGTGTCCACCTACTTAATCACACCATCTCTATAAACCATTATAGGATAAGGAATTGAGGTGAAAAACGTTAAACCCGAAGATGACTCACTATATCATCAAGCGTCTACTGAACCTATTACCTGTTCTCCTCGGTATTACCCTGTTAGTCTTTCTCTTCCTTCACCTAATCCCCGGTGATCCCGCAACGGTTTTGCTGGGAGAACGGGCTACCCCTGAACAGGTAGAAGCGTTACGGGAACAACTGGGTTTAAATCAACCCCTACCCCTGCAATACCTCACTTTTATCAACAATCTACTCCATCTGGACTTCGGCACAAGTATTATCAGCGGTATTCCGATTATTGATGAAATTAGAACCCGCTTTCCCGCCACCTTTGAATTATCCTTAGCAGCTATGATAATTGCCGTCATTCTGGGAATCCCGGCTGGAGTTTTAGCGGCGGTTTACAAGAATCGTCCCGCCGATAACCTAACCATGATTGGCTCATTACTAGGGGTTTCTATGCCTGTGTATTGGCTGGGATTACTGTTAATTTACCTGTTTGCTATTACCTTGAACTGGTTTCCCCCCAGTGGACGAATTAGTATTGAAGCGGGATTAAATTTTCAACCGATTACCGGATTTTACCTCTTAGATGCTATTCTAAAATTAGATATCAACCTATTAAAAGATGTCCTATCTCACCTCATTTTACCCGCTTTAACCCTTGGCACAATTCCCTTAGCCATTTTAGCTCGAATTACTCGTTCTTCTCTGTTAGAGGTTCTATCCCAGGACTATATTCGCACAGCTAGGGCAAAAGGTATTCCCGAACATTGGGTGATTCTTCGCCATGGATTAAAAAATGCTCTATTGCCTGTGGTGACGATAATTGGTTTGCAGTTTGGTACACTCTTAGGCGGTGCTATTTTAACCGAAACCATCTTCTCGTGGCCCGGAATTGGTTCCTGGATTTACGAAGGAATTTTGGCACGAGACTATCCCATTGTTCAAGGTGGCGTTGTTGTTATCTCGATTATCTTTGTCTTGGTTAATCTTGTTGTTGATATTTCCTATGCGCTAGTTGATCCGAGAATTAAGTATAAATAGCGAGTAATGCTAGGTTAAAGTCACCAGTTATCCTGACT
This sequence comes from Coleofasciculus sp. E2-BRE-01, assembly GCF_040221695.1. NCBI lineage: Bacteria > Bacillati > Cyanobacteriota > Cyanophyceae > Coleofasciculales > Coleofasciculaceae > Coleofasciculus > Coleofasciculus sp. E2-BRE-01. Next base: position 3,092 of record NZ_JAVKEA010000245.1, read on the forward strand.
TTTGACAGTCTGTGGCGCAAAGTGAGTGTGAATTCTGTAGGGGCGGGTTTCACCACTATCTTTTCGGTTGCAACCTGATGTAACTAAACCCGCCCAGACGCGCCATGGCGCGTCTCTACAATAGTTTTTAGACTTCCCGTGAAAAGTCAGATAAGTTATCAGGCATCAGAGGAGATATTTTGTATCTATGTGTTACCGTTTTTAGGAAAAATTCCCTATTCCTTGACAAAGGACAAATGACAACGGACAAATAACAAAGGACGAATGACAAAGGACAAAGACATGAAAGCCGTAGTCATGACTACTCCGGGTAAGCCAGAAGTGCTGCAATTGCAGGACGTACCCGAACCCAAACTGCAAACCGATAGAGACATATTAGTACGACTCCACGCCGCAGGCGTTAACCCCATCGATACCAAACTGCGAAACCGTGGCACATTCTATCCCGACGAAATGCCTGCGATTTTAGGCTGTGATGGGGCGGGTGTCGTGGAAGCCGTGGGGTCTGCTGTTAGCCGATTTCAGGTTGGTGATGAGGTGTATTTCTGTGCAGGCGGATTAGGAAAATCGGGTACAGGAAATTATGCCGAACTTACGGTTGTGGATGAACGTTGGGTCGCCCGAAAACCCAAATCCTTATCCTTTACAGAAGCCGCCGCCGCACCGTTAGTGCTAATTACCGCCTGGGAAGCCTTATATGACCGAGGGCGCTTAGAAGCGGGACAAACAGCGCTGATTCATGGCGGTGCGGGTGGTGTGGGACATGTTGCCATTCAACTTGCCAAAATCAAAGGGGCTGATGTTTGTACAACGGTGAGTTCCCAGGAAAAAGCCCGATTAGTGCGACAATTAGGTGCAGACGAACCGATTCTTTACAAACAAACCAACTTTGCCCAAGCTGCATTAGATTGGACAGAGGGAAAGGGTGTAGATGTCGCCTTTGATACTGTTGGGGGTCAAACCTTTTACGATACCGTTCCCGCCGTGAAAGTCTACGGGGATTTGGTCACCATTCTCGAACCTGACTATAATATCGGGAAATTGAAAACAGCGCGATCGCGAAATCTGCGGATTAGCTTAGAACTCATGCTAACACCGACACTCCAAGGATTAGTAGCAGCCCAGGAACACCAAACCGAGATTCTCGAACAATGCGCCCAATGGATAGATGAAGGTAAGCTGAACATTCACCTCTCTCAAACCTTTCTCCTCCCCGACGCCGTTAGCGCTCATCAAGCTATAGAATCAGGATCAAATACTGGAAAAATCGCCTTGCAGATTGCATAAAAAGTTAGTAGCTTGGCACACCTAATTTGATGGATTAGCATCTCTTGCTCCCCTCTCCCAAACTTGGGAGAGGGGCTGGGGGTGAGGGCTGTAGCCTAAGTTGACACCAAAACACCAATCATCAGTAAAAATGGACAAAGAGAACCAACTGCTTCAGCAATATAGCCAAAATCAACGAAACTTTTCCGGCATAAACTTACAAGGTGCAACACTAATCGCGGAAAGACTGCAAGACGCGAACTTCAGCCATGCTGATTTGAGCAACACAGTTTTCTTTGGCTCAAACTTGAGTGAAACCCTATTTCTGAATGCCAATCTTAATGGTGCTATCTTAGTTGCCACCAATTTAACCGATGCCATCCTGATAGAAGCCAACTTAATTAACGCCAATCTCAGCGGTGCAAAACTCATCGGCGCTCAATTAATCAACGCTCAATTAACTGGCATTACCATAGTCGGAGCAAACCTGAGCAATGCCAACTTGATTAACGCTGATTTGAGTCAGACCAATTTATATAAAGCCAACCTCAGTTGGAGTGAGTTGAGTCTGACGAATTTAAGTGAGGCGAATTTGAGTGAAGCAGACTTAAGTCATGGGCGTTTAGTCGGCGCTAATTTGACTGGAGCAGATATGAATGGTGCTAATTTGCAGGACACTAATTTCAGTGGTGCTAACCTGACTGAAGTTAACCTAAAAGATACTACATTAAACTTAAATTCGCCAGAATTATTAGCAGAAATTTTACGACAAGCGGCTGGAGACGACAAAGACAAACAAAACCTGGCTGAATTACTGCTCATGTATCGCCAAGGATGGGACTATTTACTCACCCTCAATCAGCCCTTAACTGAATGGGGAATCGAGACGATTAAAGCCATTGCCTCATCCGAGCAAAAATTTCCTAAATAGACCTGTTTGTAGTAGGCACTTTAGTGCCATAAAATTCTTTCTTGTCAACCCCTAACGTCATACCTATTGTAGGTTTCTATACTATCGTGTTTTCCTACATCTGGTGGGATACCGGATATGATATGGATTGTGATGTTGGGTTTCGTTCCTCAAGCTAACCTACGAGGTGAGAGATCGCACTCCTGTAACATCTGCTTAACGCGATCGCACTTCCAGCCAACTTGACAAATCTTCCCAACTGTTAAAATCAAAAATATCTTCTCCTAAACGTTCCAACTCTTCAATAGATAAATCTTCCACTTGGCTGGTGATTGTCACCGGAATATCTCCAAAACGCTTTTTCAGTTGGCGCATGATCAAGGCGAACGCCTCTTTAATTCGTCCTTTTTGCTCACCTCGTTCTTCACCTCGTTTTTCACCTTTTTCTTCAGCATAAGCAATTCGCCCTTTTTCATCTTGCAACATCATGCCTCGGCGATCCACGATATCTAACTCTTCCACCGTCATGTTAGCTTGGTTAGCCAGTTGTAAAGCAAATTCTATCTCAGAGATGGCTGCCAAACTCTCCGGAATATTATCTAAATGTGCCGTCTCTTTCAGGAAATAAATCCATTTATCTGTCAAACTATGTGACTCCGAGATGGTTTTATTAAACTTCGGCAATTCTACAAAAATGAGTCGCAATTCATTTTCCAAGATTTTAAACTTTTCTTCTTCCTCATGAAAAGCAAACTTACTAATTATTTTCTCCGTATCGTTAAATAGGATGAAATCGGTAATCGTCACCGCGATCGCTGGATTGAGTAGTGGATAATCTTCCCCTTTGACCAACTGATTACTATAAGCTTTTGCCAGGTTATACGCCACCCGTTTGTTAAAAGCCACCATAGACGCGATTTGCATCTCTATGATCACAATAGAACCATCCGCTAATACAGCTTTTACGTCCAAAAACGTGTCTTTTAAGGTGAACACCTGACCGGGATTATAAGGATTGATAATCGTTAAGGATTGAATCACCTTATCGCCGCCATAAATTATGGCATTAAGAAAGCTAATTAAAATTCTTTGGCTTTGTTCAGAACCGAATATTTTTTTAAAGGCATAATCAACCTTAGGGCTGATAAATTTCATTAGTTTCTCCCGTTTTAGCCTGAGATGATAGAAAATAATTTAATTGTAACATAAATAAAGAATCCCTGACCCATACCTCTTATTAAGATTAATTCAAGAAGAAAATATCGCATTTTTGAGATATTCGACAATATTTAAAACGCCACTCATCACATTTTATCAGAGCTTTCTTTCATTTTAGATATAGCATTCGCCAGGGTGATTAGGACATAAGATGAATGCTATGTATTGTTTTGATCCATGTTAGTGTCATAACCGTCGTGGCGGTTGCTATAAAAGTGATGCGATCGCCAGAAAAAATAGTTATGAAAACCATGCCTAATTATTCAATGTCGTTAACCTAAATCTTCTTGAGCCAACTCTCACAAGACCAACGGTTACCATCACTTCGGAGGAAATATAAGGTGCGTTAGAAGCTGTGCGATCGCGCTGGGAGTGTGTCCGAGAAAACCCAATCTGATGTGATGGATTGGAATGGTAGGGGCGCACAGACGTGCGCCCTTTGATCACACCGATGTGTTGCGCTACGTTGTTTCTCGCATTTCGCTGGTGCGTACTGATAAAGTTTTCGTCTGGTTCCCCCGCACGACTTTGATTTGGAGAACTTGATTCACACCACTATTCTCCACCAAACGTTGTAACTGTTCAGCACTTGCCACCGATTGTCCATTAATGGCTGTGACAACATCGCCACGACGCATACCCGCCGCTGCGGCTGGTGAATCTGGCACAACTTGCACGACTAAAACCCCATTCACTTCCGGCACCATAAAGGAGGAATTGGGATCGCGATTATTTTCTTGCGCCAGTTGCGGGGTTAGGGTAGTCATGCGAATGCCGATGAACGGGTGAACAACCTTTTCACCCCGCATCAACTTGGCGGTAATTTCTTTGGCTTTATTGATGGGAATGGCAAACCCAATCCCCATCGCATCCGCACGAATGGCGGTATTAATGCCAATGACTTGTCCCTGTTGGTTTAAGAGTGGACCGCCAGAGTTACCGGGGTTAATTGCGGCATCGGTTTGAATGAAGTCGAGTCGTTTTTCAGGAATCCCAGCTTCTGCACTCGATCGCTGGAGGGTACTGATAATTCCTAACGTCACGGTATTATCTAACCCCAAGGGATTACCCACCGCGATCGCCCAATCCCCAACTTGCACATTAGTCGAGTCTCCCAATGTGACAACCGGCAAGTTGTTGCCATCAATTTTGACCACCGCTAAATCTGTGATTTCATCGACACCCTGGACATTTCCTTCAAACTGGCGTCCATCTTTGAGAATCACCGTTACCTTATCTGCCCGATCCACCACATGGGCATTGGTGACAACCACACCAGTGGGATCAATAATAAAGCCAGATCCTTGACCCCGCAGACGGCGTTCTTGGGGCATTTGGGGAAATGCATCCTCCCCGAAAAACCGCCGGAAGAAGGGATCATCAAAAAATGGATCGAGGCGGCGTGTCACTGTACGTTCCGTGTCAATTCGTACCACAGCCGGTCCCACTTGATTCACCGCCGCTGTGACAAAACTGCCGCCGATATCGGTAATGGGTGGGCGTTGGGCGAGAACTATTGGGGATTCGGGTTCATTTGTCAAGATCGGTTCAGCGTGAGAGGGTGAGACATTATAAAACCCAACCGTCAACAGAACACCTGTCGCGATCGCAATCAGATAAGCGCTGATTTGGCGTAACCGAGGGAACAACGTTGTCAATCGCATAGCCTTATTTTTGAGTTCAGTTATATGTATCTATGATCATCTATCCAAATTATTGTCACAAGCACTTAACATTGGCTGGTTGATCCAGGACGTTCTTTGAGCCAAGAGTGTTTCAGCGATGGGCGATTCCCCTCCATTAGAAAACCTGGCTCCCAAACATCTCAACTCTGGATTAGGATGAACAGTAAGAACCAAACCATGAATAGTTACCCATCCCGAACTGGAGTTAAGCCATTGATTAATGAAACCTATACTCGGTCAGCGTCAGACCAAGATTCGCTGAATCAATCCTTTCATCCCAGTCATGGTGAGCATGATCATGATCATGCTGGATCTACCCACGCCCATGTTCACGATGAAGAGTCTCTGCGGCGAATAGTCAATCGGCTTTCTCGAATTGAGGGACATATCCGAGGGATTAAGACGATGGTACAGGAAAGTCGCCCTTGTCCCGATGTGTTGGTGCAAGTTGCTGCCGTGCGAGGCGCATTAAATCGAGTTGCCCGAATTATTCTAGATGAGCATTTAAGTGAATGTATCGGTCGGGCGGCGGAGGAAGGTAACATGGAGGCGGAAATTGAACAATTAAAGACGGCGTTAGATCGATTTTTGCCGTAGTTCTTTGGGTGGGAGTTTTGAGTTTGTGTAGGGCGGGTTTCACGATTATCCTTTCTGACCTCACCCCGATGGAATTAAACCCACCCGTGTGTAGCGGTGCAGGGAGAAAATCTGGACTGGTGGATACATTGAGAAAGTTTGATCTCTTGCGATCGCGATTTTGAGCATAATGAAGAAAGGATAAACCTATCTGGCTATAAATTCCTGCTGATTGTTGTTCTCAGCACAAGGTTTCAATCTAGAGTGCGATCGCCTTATGGCTAATTTTTACTGGAAACGTCCCTATACCGTCCTTGCCGCGTTATTGGTGGGGGTAACTGGCTGTTCCTTGAATTCACCTCCCGATACGGCTGAAAGTCAGCATTCCCCATCTCAAGCTGACTCCCCAGCTGAATCAATTCTAGCGGTGGAAAATGCCCCATCCTGTCCGCCCCAAGTTGATCCCTTTACCAAAGCGATTGACAAAGCGATGGGGGCGGCAAATCTTGCCCAATCTGCCCAATCCCCCCAAGATTGGGATTTGGTTGTCTTAGGCTGGATTCAAGCGATTGAAGCGATGCAGTCGGTGCCACCGGATAGTCCGAAAAGGGCGTTTGCTCAGAAAAAGGTGGCAGAATATCTCAACAACTTAGATGTTGCCCAACAAAAAGCGACGACAAAAACGTCTCCTCTACCCTTTGCCAGCTTTAATAACCCCATCTTTGAAGAACAACTCCTGCTGTATCTGTCTTACGTCGCCGCCGTTGGTCCGCCAGATGTCCTTATTGTGGGCAGTTCACGGGCATTAGTTGGTGTTGATCCCCAACAACTGCAACAAGTTCTGGCGCGTTACGGCAAAGGGGGGTTAAAAATTTTCAACTTTGGCGTGAATGGGGCGACGGCTCAAGTGGTTGATTTTCAACTGCGGCAACTTTTAACGCCGGAACAACTCCCGCGCCTGGTGATTTGGGCAGATGGCGTGCGGGCGTTTAATAGTGGGCGAACGGATAAAACTTATAATAGTTTGGCAACATCGGCGGGATATCAACAGGTAATGGCAGGGAATCGCCCCAAACTACCGGAATCGACGACCAAAACCCCAAATACTTGTGAAGAGATTCCGGCATCAATCACCCAGAGTCCCGACTCAGAGAAATCGACACAACCGAGCGATACGATACCTGCTAATGATACGGCTGAACGCTGGCGGTTAACCCGCGTTTCCTTTGAAACCAGTAGTAATCCTGTCTCCACCCCAGAGACGCGGTTACTTTTAACTCAGTTAGGCGGAAGCCAACCGCAACGACTAGCACTGGCGCGTAATACTACAGGGTACAGTGCGATCGCGATGGATGCCAATGGCTTTTTGCCAATGGATAGTAAATTTGACCCGAAAACGTACTATCAGAAAAATCCGCGTGTGGCGGGGCGTTATGATGCGGATTATCAACCGTTTAGCTTTGCAGGTTCGCAGGCGGTGGCGTTGAATTCGATTCAGGCGTTTTTAGCACAGCAACAGATTCCTTTAGTGATTGTGAATTTGCCTGTAAGTGATGATTATTTAGATTCGGTGCGTTTAACTCGTGAACGGCAATTCCGCAAGCGAATGCAGCAGAAGGCGGCTCGCAATGAGTTTGTTTTTGTGGATTTAGGAGAGCAATGGAAAAATCAGAATCAGTATTTTGCTGATCCGAGTCATCTTAATCGGTATGGCGCAGCGGCGGTGGCGAGTCTCTTAGCCGATAAGTCTGAGATTCCTTGGTCTCAACGTTGAGTGTCAATCAGCTTAAGGGGTGACAAGCTAAGTTAAAGGTAGGCAGGGTGTGGGGTATGGGGTATGGGGTGTGGGGAAAATCTTAGAGAAAAACAAAAGCCCATAAGAGGAGATAGGGTAAGGAGCGAGCGCTCTCCAGGCGAGCCAACGAATAAACAATAGAGTTTTTGGTGACTCCCTGAGTAAAGTTCAACACCGAGCGGAGTCGAAGCGTCAATTTTTCCCGACACCCGACACCCGACACCCGACACCCGACACCCGACACCCAGTAGTACCATCAAGTCCCTTGTCACCCCCTCAGGGGGATGAGGGTAGGAAAAGGTTAGCGAAAGCACATAACATTCAAGTCGGTTGGCTAGAGCCAAAAATTAGGACAATTATCAGTCTCCTAACTTATTCCGCCGATGTATCTTGTTCCAGCCAACTCGACAAATCTTCCAGGCTATTAAAGCTTAAAATTGTCTGGACTAAACGTTCTAAATCTTCCCTAGACAAGCCTTCGATTTTCCGGCTAATGTTTTTAGGAATTTCGCCAAAACGCTGCTGGAGTAAAGCCATTACTACTCCGAGCTTTCCCTGTAGAATTCCTTCATCTTTAGCTTGAATGATTCGCCCTGTTTCATCTTGTAACATTATTGCTCGCCGCTCCAATTCCTCCAATTCTTCTACGGTGAGATTGGCTTGATTCGCGATATTTAGCGCTTTCTCTATTGCAGATACTTCCGCCAATGGTGCTGGAATGCTTTCCCAGGTTGCTGCTTCTTTAATAAAATAAATCCACTTATCCGTCAAACTATTTAACTCAGACAAGGTTTTATGGAATTTCGGTAATTCTATGAAAATGAGTTGTAATTCTACAGCTTTATACTTAAATGACTCTTCCTCTTCTTTGAAAATAAACTTCGTCACAACTTTAGGGGTTTCTTGAAACATGATAAAATCAGCAATATTGATAGCAATTACTGGATTTAACAGCCAGTAACCTTCGCCAACGCCTAACTGATTTGCGTAAGTCTTAGCGAGGTTGTAAGCGACCCGTTTATCAAAAGCTTTTGTGCTGGATACTTGCATTTCAATAATAACAGTCGAGCCGTCATACAAAATGGCTCTCACGTCCAAATAGCTCTCCTTTAACTCTCGAACTTTACCAGGATTGTATGGGTTGAGAATGGTTAAAGAACGAATAACGTTTTTGTTACTATAAATAATGGCATTGAGAAAGCTAATCAGTATTTCTTGGCTTTGGTCAGACCCAAATATTTTTTTAAACGCATAATCGACTTTAGGACTGATAAATTTCATGTTTTTTTCTCATCGATAAGGAGTAGGATAAAATTAAATTTAACGAGATAGGGGTATGGGAAAAACGGAAGCCTGTCGCCTTTTGTATTTGTGTAGGGGCGACTCGCTTGCACAAATTAACAACTTTATCCCCTAAATTTGATCGGGTCGCCCTTTATTTAACCCCCTGTGTTAGTAGAGACGTTGCATGCAACGTCTCTACATTTCCTCTTGAGGAGGCATTTTTCTTAATTAAATGATTTGAATCATATCTGTATATTCGGTCAACAATTCATCATAAGTTAGGCTATCGTCTTGACTCTGAGGACTCCAAAGCAGTTCCACGGTCATTAAATACTCAGGTCGCACTGACGCGACTTTCTTTAATGCCTGATTCAGGGTTTCTGCTGAACGAATGTCATCAAACAACGGGTGATCATCTGCCGTTCCCACTAACAGCGTCACGACAATATAAGCCGCTGGGTCTTCCTGAGCATCGGGCATTACCGGAACCTTTTGCCGCACTCTTCCGCCAACATTGCTCAGGGTTTCGGCACTAAATTTGCTGCGTTCTTCTACGGAAAGTTGCGTAAATAGTGTTTTTGCTTCCTCGATATTAACGCTTTGCGAACTGCTTAAAACATGACTCCAGGTATCTGAATGACGTAGCAAAACTAACGCCGATTCTTGCAGCAGTTCGAGTAAGCCTTCGGGAGTCGTTGTATCGACCGTTAAGGTGAGTTCCGATAACTCTGATTGCAAGTTTGGGGTGTGAGCAAATAAGGCTACCTGTAATTTACTCACCGTGACAATATCATTGTCTAGTTCATTGGTGGCGGCTTTTCGGCGTTTGAGGAGAGACAAAATTAACCTAATTAGCAGATAAACAACTAGGAAAATACCGACACCAAAAAATAGTAAAACGATCAAGACGGGTAACGGGTTCGCTGATTTCGTGGAGTTCACCGCTTGAGTTGGATTCGTGGCTGGTGCGGTAGCTGGCGGTGGAGTTGTACTATTAGTTGATTCCGGATTGGTCAGGCTTTGATTGGGTTGTGCGGCGGGTGCTGAATCCGTTGTCGCTGCATCCGGAAGGGTTTGATTTTGGGGAGGCGGTGCTGAAGTTGTCCCTGGATAGGATGTTGAGGGATAATCCTGGAAATCGTTATCGTCATTTTCGATTTCAATTTCCAGTTCTACTGAACTATGTCCATGTCCAGAAGACGGGTGAGAGGTACGCCTGGGATAGGTTGATGAGGAACTCGGTTGATTCGGCTTGGTTTGAGTCTGAGTTGGAGATGTGGGTTTCTCTAATGTCCCGCCACTAGCTCGTCCCCCCGTTGTTCCCCTATTGGTAGGATTAGATTGAGATGGAGATGTTCTCGACGATGATGGAGGAGAGGATGAACGGCTAGGGGAAGATGAACGGCTGGGGGAAGATGAACGGCTAGGAGAGGATGAACGGCTGCTACTGCTGGAACCCGAACGTGAGGATGAACCGCGACTAAAGGAACCGCCACCGCTGCGTCCCCCACTGCTTCTAGCGTAGGCGTTGGGATGCATATCAATCGATGCGCTGATGCGATCGCGCGATACCTCTAGGTCTACACTGTTAATTAGGCTTAAACAAAGAGCGGTAGCCAATAACGTCTTAAAGTTCATCCGTTGTAGCCGATTCATGAAGTTCTCCCGATGCTACTCCCTTAGCTACAATTCTAGCTTTTTGGTGAAAATTATTCATCGTTTCATCGCCATCATGGTAGAGAAGGGCGGGTTTAGTTACGTTATAGCGCTACGCGCTAGGCAATGGGCAATAGGCAATGGGCAATAGTGAAGAAAAACACTTACCTTACAAGGGATTGAGCGATTTAAATTTTTATTCTTTTGTTCTAACGTGTGTGCGTAGTGCTATATCGGTTGATTCCCAAATGTTATCGGTAAAACCCGCCCCTACAGCTTGGCTACCAGACGTAGGTTAACCGGAAACTTTACCAAAACTTGATAATTCAGGGGTAGGCATTAGCACCTAAATCGGACATAAATTAAATAAGGGATAAAATAACCTAACTCAGCAAACTCCTATTCTTTCCCAGTATATTCATGAACCCCCCACCCCCAGAAACCATTCCCTTTGTTGATCTGACGCTGCAACACCAGCCGATTCAAGCGGACATTGAACAAGCGATTCAGACGGTTATCCAGCGCGGTGATTTTGTCTTAGGTCAAGCTTTAGCCGAGTTGGAAGCAGCATTTGCGGCGGCGTCTGGTGCAGAGTATGGTGTCGGTGTCGCTTCCGGGACAGATGCGATCGCGCTAGGATTACAAGCAAATGGGATTGGTGCAGGTGATGAAGTGATTGTTCCTGCCAATACATTTATCGCCACTCTCATTGGTGTGCTTGAGGCAAAGGCGACGCCCGTCTTAACCGATTGTGACCCCAACACCGCCCTGATTGACCTGAATGCGGCGCAAAAAGCCATTACTCCCAAAACCAAGGCGATTATACCCGTTCACCTTTATGGTCAGATGGTATCACCGCCGCAATCACTCAACTTTGCCCATAGTCATAACCTGTTACTTTTTGAAGACGCCGCCCAAGCCCATTTAGCCCAACGGGACGGCTATCGGGCGGGTTCGGTAGGTAAAGCTGCTGGTTTTAGCTTTTATCCGAGTAAGAATTTAGGCGCGTTTGGCGATGGCGGAATCGCCCTAACGAGTGATCCCGATGTCTATCAGACCTTGCGATCGCTGCGGAATTATGGCGCACCCCGTAAATATTATCACTCAGAACTGGGCAAAAATAGTCGCTTAGATTCCATCCAAGCGGCGGTTCTCAACGCCAAGTTACCCCACTTACCCCAATGGAATCAGTCTCGCAACGCCGCCGCCCATTACTATGACCAATTATTAGCACCGCTAGCGGATAAAGGGATTATCCCCATCCAAAACCAAAGCGGTACGGGTCATGTGTATCATCTGTACGTGATTCGGATTACCGCCGCCTGTTCCCTGACTCGTGAAATGGTGCAAGAGAAACTCAATACCGCTGGGATTCAAACGGGTATCCATTATCCCCTCCCTTGCCATCTACAACCTGCTTATCACTATTTGGGCTATCAAGAGGGTGATTTCCCCCATGCCGAAACTCTGTGCCAGGAAATTTTATCATTGCCTATGTATCCTGGAATAAGTAACGCTCAAATTGAGCGAGTGGTTGATTGCCTCAATAGCCTGTTGTAACCGCATCCGGCGGCTGTAATTTCGGGGTACAATTATGCAACTTGGACAAAAGATTCCTACTGCCATTGACCGTCACCTGTGGGATGGTGCGATCGCGGCTTTACTGATTATCCTCTATGCGCCCCTACTCATCCACTGGTATGATGGCTGGCTGAATAAAAGTATTAGCATTGAACACGAATACTTTAGCCACGGTTTAATTGGACTGCCCTTCGCCGCCTATATCGCTTGGACTCATCGCCAGCAGTGGCAAGCCATACCGGATAAATCGAATTATATTGGGTTAGGATTACTGGCAGTTGGTGGCGTCTTTTATCTGTCGGGTCAATCGGAACTGGTTAATATTTCCTTGCCCACGGTTTTAGCTGGACTTTGTTTGTGGTTTAAAGGGATTCCGGGCTTACGCTTACAAAGCTTTCCTCTACTGTTGGTGATTCTGGCAACACCCACCGCATTTCCTTACTTAATCGAACCCTACGCCTTACCCCTACAACGCTTTATAGCCGGAGTTGCCGGATTTCTTTTGATTCAATTTGGCATTGATGTTAATGTCGTTGGCATTAACTTATTTGTCGGCGGACGAATTGTCGAAGTAGCCCCTCACTGCGCTGGATTAAAGATGCTGTTTACCAGTTTATATGTGAGTTTAATGCTGCTGTACTGGAGTGGGGCGTGGATATCACGACAGAAGACGACATTGTTGCTCATTGGTGCGGTGTTGGTTAGCGTGATTGGTAATATTATCCGCAATACCCTACTCACATTCTTCCATGGTACTGGGATGGATGGAGCGTTCCATTGGCTGCATGAAAGTTGGGGCGGAGATCTGTATTCAGCGGGAATGTTAGGAATGTTAGTGATTTTACTTAAACTCATTGAACGTTCTGTTGATACCGAACCTCAAACGCCTGATTCTGTATCTGAGTGAGATTAAAAAACATTTGTATTTAGTCAGGGCGGGTTTTGTACAAACGTTACCATCAATAGCCAAGCCTAAAATCCCTAAACCCGCCCCTACACAAAATTAAAGACGTACCATGGCACGTCTGGAACACTTAAAACTCATCCGCCCATGAAAGCCAATCTGATGAAATCCTCAAGACTGCACCAGGTAATTAAACGCCTGCGATTCAACCGCGCGATCGTGTTACTGGTATTATTGGTAATTGTCGCGATCGGGGCAGTACCAAGTTATTTGACAGGCAACTGGTCGTGGATTGAGCCACCGAGATTTGCCAATTTCAGTGCTATTAAATCAGTGCAAATTGAGGGGTTAGAGATTCCGGGCTGGGAAACCCTAGAGCAAAGAACAGTCACCTTAGGGGGGCATAAATGGTCCTATCAGGAAATTCAGGGCGACTTAGATAAACCTGTATTGCTATTATTACGTCCTCCCAATGGTCCGATTGATCAACCGCAGGTTGAATGGATGGATATTAATGGTGTCTTTCAATGGAAAAAGGATTCCCATCAACGCTTAAACTTTACCGTTGAAACCCAATCCCAGCAGGCGCAAGTTAATGCCCGTCTCTTTCGCGCTTGGACTCAACAGCAAACCTTTGCCGTTGTTCAGTGGTACGCTTGGGCGACAGGGGGTCATCCCGCTACCCGTCAATGGTTTTGGGTTGACCAAATTGCCCAGTTAAAGCATCAGCGAGTACCATGGGTAGCGGTTTCTATCCAGATTCCGATGGAACCGTTAGGGGATTTGGCAGACGCCAAACCTATCGCTGAATCTCTCAGTCAAACTGTGCAAAAGGCATTGATGACAGAACCGTTGGCGGGAGAGGATTAAGGGGCGCAGAGGGAGCAGAGGGAGCTGGGGAAGCAGGGGAAGCTGGGGGAGCTAGTTGGGCATAGTGCATGTGTAGGGGCGGGTTTTACCATTATTGTTTATTCCCTAACCCAGATGTGACTGAACCCGCCCCGACCAAGGGTTAACATGAACAAGGGCAGGTTTTTTTGAGCCCTTATTTCGGTGAGGAGGGCGGGTTTTGTTGTTCGGTTATCGGTGAGTTATTGGTGAGGAAGGGCGGGTTTTGTTGTTCCATTATTGGTGGATATTTGAATTGAGTCCCTAAACCCGCCCCTACAATTGTGGCTAAACCCGTCCTGATAATTGAGTGATGTGGAGGGAATAATTTTGACTAAAATTAATTGGTATGCTGTCGGCACATTAATCGCAATTGGCTGGTTAGGGCAAATTAATTCAATCGCTTGGGCAACGTCTCAGAGAATAACAGAACATTCAGTTCCAACTCCCCAAAGAGAACATGCCCAAATTCCCACCTTGCCACCTCCACAAGACATTAATAGTCCGACAGAGGGCGTAAATATTAATGTTCCTGATCCCTTTGCCCCACCGCCACCCCTCGGTTACCCAGAAGAATCGCCGCAGAGAGTCCCTGATAGTCAATTTAATGAATATGTTCTCGGTATTGGTGATTCCATTGCGGTTACGGTAGAACGTTTTCCTGACCTTAATTTTTCCGGCACAATTGATTTACAAGGGAATATATTAGTTCCCTTAGTCGGTAAAATTAACGTCCTCGGACTTACTCCCGACCAAGTTGAAAATAGATTAGCCACCGCCTTTAGTGAATTTGTGGTTGACCCTGATGTAACGGTGGTTCTAGCCGGATTGCGTCCCGCCACCGTAACCATTGCAGGTGAAGTGACTCGACCTGGTTATTATTCCCTAGCGCCCGGTTCTCAGCTTACGGCGGCTCTACAAGCGGCTGGCGGAACCACGAATCTGGCTGACTTGCGTACTGTCATCGTGCGTCGGCGTTCTCCTGCGAATAATTCGATTATTGAACAACAGATTGATTTATTTACACCGTTGCAAAATGCTACAGCCTTACCGGATGTGCGTCTCCGAGATGGGGATTCTGTTGTCGTATTGGAATTGGAAACGGGTACAACTATGGATTATGACCGCAGTCTCGCCTCTCGCTCGACGCTGGCGACACCGCAAATTACGTTGCGAGTCTTGAGTTATCCTAATGGTCGAATTGGCAACCTGAATTTGCCCAATGGCAGTAATTTTATTGATGCGTTGACCTCGCTGGCACCAAGTTTGGAGGATGCGGATTTAGGTGAAATTGCCTTAATGCGGTTTGATCCGGAACGGGGTAAGGTGGTGACCCAGGAGATTGATGGGAAGGCTGTCCTCATGGGTGATTTGGCGCAAAATGTCCCCTTGCAAAATGAAGATGTTATTGTGATTGGTCGTAGTCTGATTGCTAAAATCAACTATGCTTTGCGTTTAGTGACTCGACCCTTTAGTGATTTTCTCGGATTTCGTAACTTTTTTGAGAATGTCGGGGATGTGTTTGGCTCAGGGGATAATAACTAGGGCTGGCTGAATAAGCATTGTGGTGAGTGTAGAGACGTGCCATGGCACGTCTGGGAGCAGGGAACAGATGCAATTTGTTATCCGGACAAGACTTTGCTCGTTGAATGGCTGTGCGATCGCATCCTTTCCACTATCCTCTTACAAAGGTGCTGAGCTAGAATACAAGCACAGACACTTTGACCTCATTTATTTCCCTCAATTCAGTATACCCCCATTCGGTGCATACTCTCCTAGACTCCGCTTGCACGACTCGTTCAGCTAAATTGCTATGACTATTCCCTTAATTAAACGTTATTTAATCGCTCTTGATCGTTATAAATTTATTGGTATCGGTATTTTTGCTTTAATTACTGGCGGTTCGGGCGTTGTAGCGATTATGCCTTCTCCTCCCAGTGCTGTATCTTACCAGGGTCAAGGAATTTTGTCGGTTACACCTCCTGTGCAAACCTTTTCAGAAACCGGAACGCAAATTCAGCAGCAGGGGTTGCAACTGACACAGGAGAATCTTTTAGAGGAAAATGTAATTAAAGCCACAGCAATAGCCGTAGGTTCAGATCCTAAAAAGATCATTGATAATGTAGAGTTGATGTTCGACCCGCCTCAAAAAGACAAAGAAGCCGCGACTCTATCCAGAATAGGAGTACTATACAACGATGACGACCCGGAGCAAGCTGCCAAAACTGTAGAAGTGTTGATGCAGAAACTGATCGAGCAAAGTCGTTTGATTAATACTGGACGACTACAAGCAAGGATTGACTTAATTGAAACACGCTCAGCCGAGGCAGAAGAAGAACTAAAACAGGCACAAGAAGAACTGGAAACCTTTAACCGGATTGAGGGTGCTGCCTTAGCCTTAGCGGAAGATAACAGCTTGCTGGCGCAAATTAGTGCTAACAAACAACAGCAACGCCAAGTGCAACAGACTCTAGAAGGAATTGAGAGTCAGATGGCTAGCTTGCAGAGGCGGTTGGGGTTGACGGCTGACCAAGCGTATACCAACTCTGCTCTCAGCGCTGATCCCACCATCGCTGGCTTGCGCGGACAATTGCAACAAATTGAAACTCAGGAAGAACTGCTCAAGAGTCAAGGATATAAAGACCAACACCCGAATGTGCAGGAGTTACAGCGACAGCAACGGACGTATGAAGCGATGCTGGCACGACGAGCTGCTGAGGTGATTCAGGGGAACGGTAGGGGTGAAGCTTTAACTCCCCCACAAATCCGAGCCGATAGCAGCCTTGACCCAGCTAGGAAACAGTTAGCTGATACATTGGTGTCATTATCAACTCAACGCGATACCCTGCAAGATCAACTGGAAACGACCAAAAGAATTGGACAGGAACTGCTCCAAGACTATCAACAGATTCCTACCAAACAGCTTGAGCAAGTACGCTTGGCGCAGCAGTTTCAGCTCAAACAAGACTTCTACAACAAATTACAGGCATCACTCATCGATGCCAAAGCCGCCGAAGCGGAAACCGTAAGCTATCTCAGCGTTAGTCAGCCTCCTGACGTCCAGAAGAAAGGTGGGAAAGAATCAACTAATCCGATTGTCATCCTCGCCGGGGGAACCTTTGTCGGCTTAGTCGCGGCGGCTGGTGTGATTCTCATCCTAGCGATCTTGGATAGCAAACTCTACGCGGCGAAAGAAATCCAGCAATTGCTGGCACAACATGATGTTCCTGTCTTGGCAGAATTGCCTGTGGTGATAAGCATTGACCCGGATTTGGGACAAACGGGTATTTTGCTCAAGTCAAGTTCACCTTATTTAGAGGTGTACGAACGGTTCCGCAGTAAGCTTTGTAGTGGAGAGCATAAATCCTTGAAAGTGGTGTTAATCGCCAGCACGGTTAAGGGAGAGGGTAAAAGCACCACCGCTTATAATTTAGCGATCGCGTCAGCTCATGCGGGTAAGCGTACTCTATTAATTGAAGCCGATTTGCGCTCATCCTCCCAAGCGCATTTCCACCACGTCACCCCTGAACCGGAAGCGAAGACCCAACCATTACCGTACTACGGCTCTAATAGTGCTTGCATTCAATTAGCCCCAAATATTCAGAATCTCTATATCGTACCCAGTCCTGGACCCCAAAAACAAGCCGCTGCTATCCTAGAATCGCGAGAATTCCAACAGCTAATCACTGATGCTCGCAATCGCTTTGACTTTGTAGTGATTGATAGTCCGGCACTCTCCCTGTCCAATGATACCCTGTTGCTCGAACCCCTAGCCGATGGGATGGTACTTGTCACCCGCCCAGGTTACAGTGAGAAATCAATCCTGAATCTGGCAGCTCAAGAATTAACTGAAGCCGAGCCATCACCGCTATTAGGGGCGATTATCAATGGTGCGGATACCTCGATTCCAGTCAGCGCTACTGAGGTTGAGGAGGATATTGAACTGGAGTATGAAGACGAAGACGAAGATGCTTTTGAAGATGAAGATGAAGAATTAGAAGAAGAACAAGAGAAGCCAATTCCGACGGGTGCGACAAGGTATTAATTATCATTTGTCATTTGTCATTTGTCATTTGTTGATTGGGGAAGTCACCTTGGTAGGGGCGCAAAGCTTTGCGCCCGATTCAATGGTAAAATCTAGTCCACAATTTTAGCTGTGTCACTCCAGTGGGCAGAACCTTCTCGTACTTGCCTAGGAGAACCCGAAGGGTAGAGGACTCCAATTGCCAGTTAACCTGTTGGGTTTTGCGATCGCTCTACCCAACCTACACCCCATTCTCGACACCTGACCCCGACACTCTACCGTAAATACCCTACCCTCCATACCCTGCACCCTCATTAATACAGATGATAGAATAGAATTGTTAAGTTTTTTATACTCTATTTATTAATATCTGTGGTTTGGCAACTCTCCTCATTACCGGAATCCCCCTCGATACCCAATCAAGACCGTCTTTCCCGTTGGAGAGAGAAACTCGTTGACAATTTGCCCCAAACCAAACGAATTACCCAGCAGATCACCACAGCGATTGGCGTTGGCTTACTCTTTAACTGGCTGAATGTCCCCGTCGGTTGGCTACTGGGTCCGATGCTGGTGGGAATTGGCTACGCAATCAGTTTAGGACGCCGCCAACCCTTACCTTCAAGTTTTAAACTCATTGGACAAATTGTTGTCGGTTTAGTTACAGCGACTCGCTTTTCTCCAGAAACCATTAGTGTGGCAACAACCTACGCCATCCCTTTGTTACTCTGTGTTTTGCTCACCGGGAGTCTGAGTCTATTTAATGGATATCTCTTAAGTCGTTGGGCTGGGATTGATCGCACCACCAGTTTACTCGGATTTATACCGGGTGCAGCTTCCAGCATTGTGGTCATGAGTGAAGAAATGGGAGCGGATGCGATCGCGGTTGCTCTACTTCAATATATCCGAGTTTTGCTGGTTGTGTTAATCATGCCTAGCGCGGCTATCCTGTTGGTTCCCGCCAACCCCGATACGTTAGCCACCGCCACTGTCACCCCAGCCAGCACCTTGACCACCTTACCCCTGGCATTGAGCCTTTTAATTCTCGCTGGGTGCGGTATCCTGGGAATTTGGGCAGGAAAGCGATTCCGTCTACCTTCCCCTGGATTTTTCGGTCCCTTTCTGGTAGGACTAGCGACATTTTGGGCATTGCCAAATCCAGTACAAATGCCTCAACCTTTATTCGCAGGTGGACTATTACTGATTGGATTATCGGTTGGCGTACAGTTTGACTGGCAAACCGCCCGTAAACTCGGCAAAGCTGTCTTAATTGAAGTCGGGTTAGTCACTGGGTTAATTATCATCTGTTTAGGGATTGGCTATGGCTTTCATTGCGTCACCGATGTGGATATGGCAACGGCTATTTTAGGATTCACACCGGGAGGAATTGAGGCAATGGTGGCTACCGTTATGCAGTTAGGCGGTGACACCGGATTGGTATTAGCCATGCAATTAACCCGGATGTTAAGTATCCTGATGCTTGCACCATGGTTAGTGGCGTTTTTGGTTAAGCGTGCCAAAGCAGCAGATGAGCAAACCTATAGCATCGAACCCGTGATCACCCAAGAACAATCAACCCTTAAGCCGAATTGTGACTCTGTTGCATCGGGAAAGTAGAACGCAATATCTCATCCACAGTGTCTAGGGTCAGTTGTTGTTGGTCAGCTAAAGCTTTAATAGTTTGAGTTGTTGCCTGAATTTGGAAGGGGTCGAAGTCTAATCCCAGTTGACTGGCGCGATTTGCGATCGCATGACGACCTGTTAATTTATGATTAATTAAAAAGGAACGGGATAGTCCAAAATCACTGGGATCAATGGCTTCATACGTCTGGGAATTATTTAACATGGCTTTAGCATGAACCCCTGCCTTATGGTTAAAGGCGGCTGAACCGATAATATAGTGGTTAGCTGGAATTGCCATACCCACTTTATCGGCGACAAGTTGATGAAGTGCTGCAAGTTGAGGGAGGCGATATTTCCACTGCAATTGTTCTGGGTTAACAGTATAGAGACGGGCGATGAGTCCAGCCAGAGGTGTGATCCCATTCCGTTCCCCGATCCCCAATACTGTAGTATCGATATGAGTTGCACCTGCTTCTAGGGCGGCGTAGCTATTCGCGATCGCACAACCTGTGTCATTATGACCATGGAATTCAATATCGGTATTTGTCTGTTGGCGCAGTGTCTGGACTAAATTAAAGACTTGATTGGGAGTGGCGACACCGACGGTATCCGCTAAACCGAAACGATTCACCATGTCGAGTTTATCAATAGCACAATAAACCTGGAGTAAATCCGGAAGCAAACTCCGAAATGAATCTTCTGTCGAAAAGCGTAATTCGGTTTCTGGACTTTGATCATGGATAAAGGAAATAACGTCCCTTGCGCGATCAATAATTTGATTTATACTCTTTCCATGACCAAACTGGCGCAGAAAACTGGAGGTGCCAAAGAACAAATGAATCCCGTTAACGCCTGTATCCAATGCTACTTTTGCATCTTCTAAATGACAGCGAATATGGGTTAATACTTTGGCGTGCAACCCTAATTGAGCTAAATGCTGACAATCTTGACGGGATTGAGGGGAAGCACAAGGGGAAGTAACTTCAATATAGTCAACGCCGAACTGGTCAAGCGCCCTGGCAATTTCTATTCTATCGGGTGATGAAAAGTTAGCCCCACAAAATTGTTCTCCTTCCCGGAGAGTCGTTTCTATAATGGAAAATTGACTCAGTGACATCGATGTCATCCTTTTCTTGATGGCAACTGCATCACCTATACTATCGGAGCTTTCTGTGCTGGATTGCCTCTTAAACTACTGTTTTTATAATCTTTTCAATATGTGTTTTCCGGCAATACTTTATATATTTTTACCAATTAACAGAGTATAAATTACTACAATATGCTTATTTCATAGTATGGCGATCATGTCAAGGAAAGCACATAACTCTCAATAAACACGTTCTAAGCTGATGTGTATAGCGCTACGCGCTAGGCAAGCCAATGTAGAGACGTGCCATGGCACGTCTGGGAGCTGGGGGAGCAAGGGTACATTTTTCCTGAGCAAGGTGATGCCATGCTTATGAATAATACTACCCGATTTCCTTGAATCAAACCCTCTGTCAATAAAGCTCAAAGTATTGATGGGTTTTGCGATTTTGGCTTTGTGCAGAAAGCCCTATTTTATTTTAGTTATCTCAACGTTCAAGATTCAAGAAAGATCCTGAGAATCCCAAAATGATGGTTTCGTATCCTCAGCGAATAATCCTAACAAAGGACCCAGAATAGCGCCAAAGATAAACCCGCCAGCGTGCGCCCAGTAAGCGATACCCCCATTTTCCATCCCCACATTGGCTGGGGCTTCTAACATGGCTAACCCATTAAACGCTTGCTGTAAAAACCAAAATCCCAGGAAAAATACAGATGGTAATCTTAACGTAGTAAAAAAGAAGCCTAGGGGAATTAATGTAACCACTTTAGCATTGGGAAACTTAAGAATATAAGCACCCATCACACCCGCGATCGCACCACTGGCACCTAGAGAGGGAATCCCCGATTGGGCGGAGAAAAACCACTGGGCTAAACTGGCTAATACGCCACAGGTTAGATAAAATATCACAAACTTGAACCGACCCAGTTCTTCTTCAATATTATTGCCAAAAATCCAGAGAAATAACATATTGAATCCCACATGGGTAAACCCCGCATGGAGGAACTGCGCTGTGATTAACGTCAGCGGTTCAGGTATCGGCTGATGCACGGTAATGCCGTTAAAACTGGCTGTCAGTTCTTTCGGGACAACAGCAAATAGATGGAAAAATATATCCAGTTGTTGAGAATTTAAGGTTAGCTCGAAAATAAAAATTAAGACATTAATTGCAATTAATGTATAAGTGATGTATGGTGTAATTTTAATTGGATTTTCATCCCGCAATGGAACCACAAGCCTCTTTCTCCCTGATAAATTAACAATTAATTATTTAAGTAGGTTGATGGATACAAACCTAATTATATCAACTTATGGAAATAGTCTTCACACCTTTAGGTAAGATTTAGCTTGCTTCTCGAAGAGCAACTATGACCAATGACCAATGACGAATGACGAATGACAAATGACAAATGACAAATGACCAATGACAAATGACCAATGACCAATGACAATTAATCTTCAGACAATAATCCAAATAAAGGACCCAGGATGGCTCCGAACACAAAACCGCCAGCATGTGCCCAATAAGCAATTCCTCCAGTTTCCGTTCCCACATCCGTTTGCACGCTGACACTCGCCACGCCACTAAACGCTTGTTGGACAAACCATAATCCTAAGTATAAAACAGCAGGTAATCGAATGGTGGTCACGAAATACCCTAAAAAGATTAAGGTATTGATTTGAGCCGTAGGAAACCTGAGAATATAAGCACCCATAACTCCCGCGATCGCACCACTCGCTCCTAGGGATGGAATCCCGGATTGCATAGAGAAAAACCACTGAGATAGAGCGGCAAGTATACCACAAGCAATGTAAAAGATGAAGTACTTAATATGACCCAGACGGTCTTCAATATTGTTGCCAAAAATCCATAAAAATAACATATTGCCGCCAATATGCAAGAACCCTCCATGAAGAAACTGAGAACTGATCAAGGTAAACCATTCTGGCACGGGTTGATTGACTGAAATCCCCTCAAAGCTAGCGCTTAACTCTTTGGGGACAACCGCATACAGGTGGAAAAATGCATTAAGCTGGGGCGGTGTTAAAAGTAATTGATGGATAAAAACCGCAATATTTGCAGCAATGAGCGCGTAGGTTACATAAGGAGTAATGCGCGTGGGATTATCATCACTAATGGGGAACACAGTATGAATTATAAATTAGGAAATCTAAAAGGCAGTAGTTGAGTAAAATTATACCAATTGCATTTTCAGCGGCTATGCCCGACTGTCCATTCCTACGATACCCTACAGGAGGATTAGTTGAGCAAAACTGATAAGAACACTTTATCATATTAATTGGCAATCTCAATCACTTCAGACAGATTGAGCAACCATCAGGGTGAATGAGTGGCTGTTAGAGTCAGGTTTTTGTAACGTTAAAGGCTAAGAGTTCTTACCCTTTAAGAAGACCCCCTTAGCTGAATATCTAAATTCATGGACTTACTAGAGTACCAAGCCAAATCCTTATTCCGCGAGATCGGCATTCCCGTCTTGCCCTCTCAATGCATCGACCATCCCAGAGATCTCAAGCAGTTAGACATTCCCTATCCTGTGGTTCTCAAATCCCAAGTCCCCAAAGGCGGACGGGGTAGAGCGGGTGGTATCCGGACAGTAGAAAATACAATTGACGCGATCGCCACCGCACGGGCTATTTTTAATCTATCCATTCTCGGCAAGTATCCCAACGTGCTGCTAGCGGAATCCCATTATGATGCTGAACAAGAATTCTATCTAGCGGTTATCCTGGACTACACCTTAAGACGCCCCGTCTTGTTAGGTTCCTGCCAAGGGGGTATCCATGTAGAAAACGTCATGGCACAGATGCAGCGAGTGGTAGTAGAGGAAGATTTCTCTCCCTTTTACGCCCGACGTCTAGCCTTCAAAATGGGACTTCAAGGTCATCTGATTGAATCAGTCAGCGATATTGTCCAGAAAATGTATCAACTTCTGATCCAAAAAGACCTGGATTTAGTGGAGATTAATCCCCTTGGCGTCAGTGCTAGCCATGAAGTCATGGCGCTAGATGGTAAAATTGCGGTCAATGATCACGCTTTGGGACGCCAATCCGAGTTAGCAAACCTCGCATCAAGCCTCACCCACACTCCCCCACCCACCGATCAGCCAACGGATCTACAATGGACAGATAGTCAAGGAAATATTGGTATTCTATGTAACAGTCCTTGTCTTGCTGCCGCCACATTGGATTTAGTGTACAAAGCCAAAGGTAAGCCAGCAAACTGTTTAATTGTAGACGGTTATGCCAGTTGGGATGTACCGTCCGCCGCCTCTCCCGTCCAACAGTTACAAAATGCCTTGCAGCAATTGACGGACACTCAAAACATCCAAGTTGTCTTAGTGAATATTTTGAGCAACGAAGCAGCTAGTGAAGCTGTGGCTGAGGTAATTGCCAGTTATCTACTATCGAAAGATGAAAATAACTCTGGAGTCAGTGCCGTAGATCCCGCCAAAACACCAACGACAGGAAAATTGCACTCCCGTGACTCACGCAATCGTCGCCGCCGCCATCTCACGTCGAAATCTTTATCTAGGACAGAGTTACCTCACCTAGTCATTCGCTTAGCTAACGGCAAAATAGACACTATCCAAGACCGTTTAGCGGCACTCCCTGTACACTGGATGGGTAACTTGGATCAGGCAGTGGCACAAGCGATTTCTCTGGCAAGCTGAAAGAGTTGTGAGTGTGTAGGGGCGGGTTTCACTATTATCGTTTTTTTCCGCCCCGATGTGACTCAACCCACCCTGACTGAATTGGGAATGCGATCGTTGTGCAACATAAGACTTAGCTTGCTAGGAGAGAAGTGAGTGTGACGAATGACAAATGACGAATAACCAGTACTTATCGGTATCCTATCAGGAAGCAAGCTGAGAACCCCCGTGTTTTAACCGGGGGATGAAATTAACTATAATAGACAACATAGGGAGGTGATAAAAATTGTACCGAACCATTCCGATTAGAGCTAAGTTTACGGAAGAAGAAAAAGCGTACTGGATAGACCAATGCCAGAACGCGAATAGTCTAATTAATTGTGCAATTTATTACACCATCCAGAATCATTATCAGTGGAGGGAAAAGCAACCCAACGCTTTTTCTGTATATTGGCGCAATAATGATGAGTTGCGCTGCGGGTGGAAGCTGTACAAGTGTTGTACAACTTACCCAGAGTTAGACAAAGCGCTTAAACTTAACCTGCATTACAAAGCACTAGCCGCTCAATCTGCACAGCAAACATTAAAGTCTGTAGGTGAATCAATAAAAAGTTACAACAGCTTGGTTGACGCCTATTACCAAGGTGATGTTAATCGTCCATCATTGCCTCGGTACAGGAAAAAAGGTGGCTTGGCTGCGGTGACTTTTCCCAGGCAGGCTTTAACTGACAAAGATGGGTGTTTTCGTCCATCTATCAGCAAGGAAACTAAGCCTGAACTCATCACTCAGATTGAGTTACCATTACCAGAGTTTATTGATTCAGATTGGGTTAAAGAGGTGACGATTCGCCCAAGTCTAGGTGAGTTTTGGATTGACTGGGTAATAGATGATGGAAAGCAACCCATTAAGGTTAATCCCAACCTAGATTACTCTCAAGCTTATGGATTTGACCACGGTGGCACTAATTGGTTAACCGGGGCATCTGGTAGTCAGCTAATTAACGCTGATTGCAATGGGGCGGCAAATATACTCAAGAAAGTAGCCACACAGCTAGGGGTAGACCTAGCCAAGGTGGGTAGAGGCAGCTTGACACTGCCAAAACGGTATGACTTGTTTTCTAACCTGAAACGATCATACCGTGAGAAATGCGAAGCGCTACGCTTTCAAGCTAGCGCGTAGTATCCGCTCTCCAATCCACTCTCTTTTAAGGAGTGGAGATGTCAAAGTTAACCCCTTGCGCCAAACCTTTACTGATATTGTTGATCGCATCTACTACATTGCTGCATCCAACGCCTATGAAATTCACACCAGACATGAAAATCCTGGTTCAGGGCATCACCCAACCCATCGGTTCCTATTATGCCGCCCGCATGAAAGCTTATGGCACAAATCTAGTGGCTGGGGTTAGTGCAGGTCAGGGAGGACAGACGTTGCATGGGATTCCCGTCTTTGACCTCGTAGAAGAGGCGTTATCCGAAGTTGGATATTGCGACGCCACGATTATTTTTGCCGAATCCTACAGCGCCTTGGATGCAGCGTTAGAAGCGATAGACGCTGGCTTGTCACCCATTATTCTAGTGACGGGTGGTATTCCACCTCTAGATATGATTCACTTGCTAGCCAAAGCCCAAGCCAGGGAAACCCTGATTGTGGGACCGAGTAGTTCTGGGATTATTGTGCCAGGAAAACTGTTACTGGGGACTCAGGAGTGTGAATTTTATACGCCCGGTACAATTGGTGTGATTAGCCGAGTCAGTACTCTCACTTATGAAGTGGCTTTAGGGTTAACCCAAGCTAAACTGGGACAATCCATTGCTGTGAATCTCGGTAGTGAAGCCATTATCGCCTCGTCATTTCGTCAGTGGCTGGAGATTGTAGCTCAGGATAAACGGACAGAAGCGATTGTCTTAGTGGATCAAACGGGGGGCGATAGTGAAGATGAAACCGCAGAGTTTATTGCCCAAGCCATAGAGAAACCCGTTATTGCTTATGTTGCTGGACAATATACCCCTGAAGATAAACAAGTCGGGGATACCAGTGCCATTATCGCGGCTCAGTTATCAGGACCGATCGCGAATACGACAACGGCTCAACATAAGGTGGCGGCGTTCAAACAGACAAATATACCTGTAGCTGAGTATCCGTCACGAATTCCTGACTTGGTGAAAAAGGCGCTCAAATACCATTAAAGGGAGCTGGGGAAGCTGGGGGAGCTGGGGGAGTTGGGGGAGCTGGGGGAGTTGGGGGAGTTGGGGGAGCTGGGGGATAAAAATCTAAATTAGAGTTCGCCGCCAGCCGTATTGGAACAGAACTTCACCCAAAAAAATCAAATAGGGGGTGACACCCCCCACCCCCACAGTGCTATACTGTGTTATGTAGATGCACCCTGATGATCGGGAGAGTCGCCTAATTTTAGGGCTCTCCTTTTTTATTTGTATGAATGTCGCCGTCTCATATCATGTCCTGACGATTGCCCATAATTGCAATGCCGTAATAACAAGGGTTTCAGGCGTTTTTATTCGGGGTGTTTGACCGGACATGATATCACATACCGCTTGGCCCAACTGATTTAAATAGGGGGTGACACCCCTCACCCCCAAAATGCTATACTATGTTAAGTAGATGCACCCTGATAATCGAGAGAGCCAATCGTAGGCTCTTTTTTTTTCTCTTCTTCAAGATTAATTGGTCAACTCGGCAACGTAAATAGGGGTGAAACCCCTCAACTAAACGGTCATGCATCCAAGCCACACTTGATCGGTGACCCCTGCTTTTGGGAAAATAAGCGACGGTGGCATCATAAAACAGTAGCCTGTACTATCATATTTTGCTGTATAGTGCGCCTATCTATCATAGCCATAGTTATTCGGAAGCAAGCATTACCCTGTTAAGTAGGTTGGTGGAAATAAACCCAACACGATTAATTTCTGCAAATAGACCTTAAACCCTGACGAATGACGTAGCTTGCTTCTCGCTTGCGCGAGTATGACGAATGACGAATGACGAATGACGATCAGAGCCGTTAACTTTAATTATCCCCACCTACTTCCCTCCTAACCATGACTTTACCTGAATCCAGCCGATTGCAATTGACCCCAGATTTGAACATCTGTCGCCTCTTAAATGGCTTATGGCAAGTATCTGGCGCTCATGGACGCATTGATCCCAAAAAAGCCATCCCCAGTATGTTTGATTACCTGGATGCTGGCTTTACCACCTGGGATCTCGCCGATCATTACGGACCGGCGGAAGATTTTATTGGCGAATTTAGGCGTCAACTGGTGGCGACTCGTGGTGAGGAAGCGTTAGCGAACATCCAAGCGTTTACCAAATGGGTACCCCGCCCAGGTCGGATGACTCGACAATGGGTGGAGAAAAATATCGATCGCTCTCGCCAACGGATGGGAATGGATTGCCTGGACTTGCTGCAATTCCACTGGTGGGACTACCGCGATCGCAACTATCTGGATGCCCTCAAGCAGATGGCACAACTGCAAGGGTCAGGGAAAATCAAACACCTGGCGTTAACCAACTTTGATACCGAACACCTAAAAATTATCATCGACGCCGATATCAACATCCTCTCCAATCAAGTCCAGTATTCCCTGATTGACCGCCGTCCTCAAGTCAACATGGCAGCATTTTGTCAAGACCATGACATTAAACTGTTTACGTATGGCACAGTCTGCGGCGGCTTGTTATCAGAAAAGTATTTAGGACAACCTGAACCGGGTGGGGCAGAACTGTCTACGGCTAGCTTGAGAAAATACAAGAACATGATTGATGGGTGGGGCGGTTGGAGTTTATTTCAAGAATTGCTCACCGTACTTCAGGACATAGCCACTCGCCATAACGTGAGTATCCCCAACGTAGCCGTGCGGTATATCCTCGATCAGCCAGCCGTAGCTGGTGTGATTGTTGGTGCGAGGTTAGGCATATCGGAACATATAGACGATAATGCCAGAGTATTTACCATGACTCTCGATGCCAAGGATAAGGAGAAGATTGAAGCGGTATTGGTCAAGTCTTATGATTTGTATCAAATCATTGGTGATTGTGGCGACGAATATCGACGATAAGCCAGAAAAGACAGTCCTGAATCCCTGATCCGGGGGGAGTATATTCTAAACTCAAGAATAACCAGAAAAACAGCAGACCGATGGAACACTCTCCCGTTGACGCCCAACCTGATGCTCAATCGGTGTCATCGGCGTCTTCTCATTGGACGCCATTTGATCGCACGATGATGCAACGGTGCATCGAACTAGCCCGCCGTGCTCTCGGACGAACTAGCCCTAATCCTTTAGTGGGTGCTGTCATTGTCCGGGATGGAGCGATCGTGGGAGAGGGATTTCATCCAGGCGCAGGTCAACCCCACGCAGAAATTTTTGCTCTCCGTCAAGCGGGTGACAAGTCTCAGGGAGCGACTATTTATGTCAACCTAGAGCCTTGTAATCACTATGGACGAACACCCCCCTGCACCGAAGCCTTAATTGCCGCCGGAGTCGCCAAGGTTGTCGTCGGTATGGTTGATCCCAATCCTCTCGTGGCAGGTGGTGGAATTGAGCGGCTCAAAAAGGCTGGGATTGAGGTTGTCGTGGGTGTGGAAACGGAGGCTTGTCGCCAGCTTAATGAAGCCTTTATTCATCGCATCCTGCATAAGCGTCCTTGGGGAATGTTGAAATATGCCATGACACTAGACGGCAAAATTGCCACCGCCAGTGGTCACAGTGCCTGGGTGACGGGTCAAGAGGCGCGGCGGTATGTACATCAACTGCGGACGGCTTGTGATGCCGTTATTGTAGGCGGTAATACTGTGCGTCTGGATAACCCTCATCTCACCAGTCACGATACCGATACCCACAATCCGTTGCGAGTGGTCATGAGTCGCACCCTAGACTTGCCCATCGATGCCCGTTTATGGGAAACCGCTGATGCTCCCACGTTAGTTTTGACCGAGATCGGAGCCAATCCGGATTTACAGCACCAGCTAGTGAACAAGGGAGTAGAAGTGATTGAAATGACGCCTCTGACACCCGCCAAGGCAATGGCGTATCTGTACGACCGACAGCTTTCAACGGTGTTATGGGAATGTGGTGGCACTTTGGCAGCCAGAGCGATCGCGGATGGCACAGTCCAAAAAGTACTGGCATTTATTGCTCCGAAAATTGTCGGTGGTATAACAGCGCCCTCACCTGTTGGGGATTTAGGACTAGCAAGGATGACAGACGCCCTGACGCTTGAACAAGTCAGTTGGCGTCAGCTTGGATCAGATTATGTTGTGGAAGGCTATGTGTCATGAATTTATAAATTATGAATTATGAATTATGAATAACCGAAAAAGAGGTTTAAGTTTTACAGGTTGTAAGAACGGGTTTCACGATTATCGTTTCTTGCTACCCGAATGCCGCTAAACCCGCCCTGACTCAGTGCTGGCTTGGAGAGAAGCGAGTATAACAAATGACAAATGACAAATGACGAATGACGAATGACTAAAAAATGCTTGAAGTGACCATTTTCAGCGTGTTAGTCGGCAATCTGGGTTGGCAGTCAGTGATTGTCAGTACATGGCTGCGCTGGCGACAGATGATCGGGAGTCATCATTATCAGGAGGAGGAAGAGGAGATTGTGATGGGTTTTGAGGCAAAAGAAGACTCAGCGTTATTACAGCAGCGACAAGCTAACGGCACGATTGACCGTATGAGCCATCCAGAACAACCTTCAGTAGACCCGCAACTGGTTGGCTGGGAATTCAAAATTGTGCGATCGCACCGCGACTTATTTCATAAACCTGCTGTGTTTCAACAACTGTGTGAAGAAGAAGCCTTGGCGGGTTGGATTCTACTGGAAAAACTTGATGATCGGCGCGTCCGATTTAAGCGACTGATTGCGTTACGGAATATCATTGATCCCCAACAGCTACCGTTTGATCCCTACCGTTGTTATTATGGGTCATCATGGACTGCCCGAAGCTGGTTGGGTCTAGTCGCCGTACTGATCGCGATCGCAATTCCTGCCTATCTGAGTTATAGCCTCGTTTCAAACCTGCTACACGACTCTCCAGAGGCTTCACCCCCGTCTCCTTACAAAGATATACCAGCCCAAGATTTCCCACCCGCGCCTTAAGTGAAAAGTCAAAATTGGATATTTGAAGCATCTAGAATAGTAGACAAAGCGTGACTAAGGCTAGGAGAGTGGGCAAGGTGAGTTCACAAGGGAAATGGATCTGCGATGGTGAACCGAAAAATAACGATAAGTCTTATGTGGGTACAGGTTCGCTTACTGGAGGTCATAATTGTCAATGATGATGGCATGGGAAAAACCGTTTCTTTGGCAGCGGTATCAGTTTGATCCGGTACAGTAAATAAATATTAATTTTCTCGTCACTTAGCCTCAAATCGGTGCATGAATCTACAATTTGAGTGGGATAACCAAAAAGCTAGCCTGAATTTCAAAAAACACGGTGTCAGTTTTGAAGAAGCTCAAGCCGTTTTCAATGATCTAATGGCTTACATTTTTGAGGATGAATTGCACTCTGTTGGTGAGCGACGAGAAATCATCATTGGACACCAAAATAATCGACTTTTGTTGGTTTCCTTTACTGAGAGAAGACGAAACATTATCCGTATTATCAGCGCACGTCTAGCAACTAAAAAGGAACGCAAGGATTATGAACAATTCACAGGCTTCTGAATTTCCTAACAATATAGATGACGAGATGCTTCCAGAATATGACTTTGACTATAGCAAAGCTAGCCCGAATCGTTTTGTTACTCAAACTGATGACTCTCCGGTAACAGTTACCCTGGCTCCAGATGTGGCTAAGGTTTTTAAGACATCGGAAGCCGTTAATCATGCCCTGAGAGCCTTACTTTCTGCAATGTCTAAGGTAACAAAATAATTGTTTTCAGATCTTCTTTGAAATCCGCAACATCGTAGTGAACACAGATATCCCGACTGGCAATCAAATGCTGGAACTGGATTAGATTCATCCCCAGTAACCGACTGGCTTTGCCAATGCTGATTTTTTTCTGCTGGAAAAGCATTAGCACAATTTCTTGAATCAACTCGGCTTCTGAGAGTCGTGAGGCTTTAACGATTTCATCAGGAATGGTAACGCTCATGCTTATACCTCGCATCTATATAAATAATCAACACCTATAATTCCCCTGGTTTGGGCGAGTTCCCAGTTCTCCATGAGATCGCACGTTCTTAACATCTAAATTGCCATTGGTAGGGGCACGATACCATCGTGCCCTGTTAAGGTGCGTTACTTCATCTTGAGTAACGCTGAGAGGGGTTTGGTTTCCAAACCCCTACGTTGATAATTAACGTGATGCACCTTAATTAATCACAACTTGACTTAAATATGAAGGGGTGGCTTGGTCACCTTTAACCCGGCTTCCGCTTGCACGTATTCCTCAATGTCAATCGAGATTGGTTCAACATTCCAGATATCTTGACAATATTCCCGGATTGTGCGATCAGAAGAAAACTTACCTGTGCGAGCTGTATTCAGAATGGACATGCGAATCCAATTCTCTTGGTCACGATAGGCGTGACTGACACGATCTTGGCAATCGATATAAGATTGATAGTCGGCAAACAACAGGTACTCGTCTTTGTAGAGGAGTGAATCCACAATTGGCTTAAACAAGTCTGGCTGCTCAGGACAGAAATCACCCGAAGCCATGCGATCAATCACTTCTTTTAATTGGGCATTGCTATGGTAGTAATCCATCGGGTTGTAGCCCCTGGATTTTAAGTCATAGACCTCTTGTGCGGTTAAACCAAATAAGAAGAAGTTGTCAGCCCCCACAGCTTCCCGAATCTCAATATTTGCTCCATCTAGAGTGCCAATGGTTAGCGATCCATTCAGGGCAAACTTCATATTGCCTGTGCCGGAAGCTTCCTTACCTGCCATGGAAATTTGCTCGGAAAGATTTGCCGCCGGATAAATTTTCTGACCCAAGGAGACCGAAAATCCTTCCATAAATACCACTTTAATCCGACCCGCGACATCGGGGTCGTTGTTGACCACTTTAGCCACAGCATTGATCAATCGGATCACCAACTTCGCCATATAGTAGCCTGGAGCCGCCTTGCCTGCAAAAATGAAGGTTCGGGGCAGAATTTCGATGCCTGGATTGCGCTTGATCCGGTTGTAGAGGGTAATGATATACAAGACATCGAGTAACTGACGCTTGTATTCATGTAATCGCTTCACCTGGACATCAAACAAGGAATTGGGATCGACTTCTACGTCATTAAACAGTAGAATATAGTCCACCAATTCTTGCTTATGCTGCTGCTTAATCGTGGCAAACCGTTGACGAAATTCCGGATCATCGGCAAATGCTTCCAGTTTTTGCAAGTCTTGCAAATGAGTCACCCAACTATCACCAATTTTTTCCGTAATCAAGTCAGAAAGTTGGGGATTACTCAGCAATAGCCAGCGACGTGGGGTAATGCCATTAGTTTTGTTGTTGAATCGTTCGGGGAACATTTCATAGAAATCGTGCAGCACTCGCTGCTTGAGCAATTCCGTATGAAGTGCGGCTACGCCGTTAATGCTATGGCTACCGATACACGCTAGGTGTGCCATGCGGACAAATTTTTCGCCACCTTCCTCAATCAGGGACATGCGTTCCAATCGCTCCCCATCACCGGGATATTTCACTTTGACCTGTTCCAGGAAGCGATGGTTAATTTCGTAGATAATTTCCAGATGTCGCGGCAGTAAACGCTCGAATAAGCTGACGGGCCAACGCTCTAGGGCTTCGGCGAGAAGGGTATGGTTGGTATAGCCAAAGGTGTGCTTGGTGATGTACCAGGCTCGGTTCCATCCCAATTGATATTTATCCACCAACAGCCGCATTAATTCGGCAATTCCAATTGAGGGATGGGTGTCATTGAGTTGGATGGCGATTTTTTCGTGGAACTGGTCAAAGTTCCGGTGTGTGCGGCGGTAGGTGTTGATGATGTCTTGGAGTGAACAGCTCACGAAGAAATATTGCTGTTCTAAGCGCAGTTGTTGACCTTGAGAGGTATTATCGTTGGGATACAGGACTTTTGAGATATTCTCGGAGAATATCTTGTCTGTCACCGCACCCGAATAGTCTCCACTGTCAAACACTTGGAAGTTGAACTCTTCAGAGGCACCGGCTCGCCACAGACGTAGACTATTGACGGTGTTGTTATGGTATCCCGGTACAGGGGTATCGTAGGGGGTTCCTAAGACTTTGCGATCGGGAACCCAACGCACCCGATACTGACCCTTCTCATCATGATACCCTTCGGTATGTCCGCCAAAGTTGACGACAACGGTTAACTCGGGACGGCGGATTTCCCAAGGGTTGCCGAAACGCAGCCATTTATCAGGATGTTCGACTTGAGCGCCTTCTTCAATGCGCTGATCGAAGATGCCAAATTCATAGCGAATTCCATAGCCAACGGCAGGAATTTCTAAGGTGGCGAGGGAATCCAAAAAACAGGCGGCTAAACGTCCTAACCCGCCATTCCCCAGTCCGGGTTCGGGTTCGAGTGCCATTAAGTCATCCAGCTTTAATCCGGATTCTTCTAAGGCTTGACAAACTCGGTCGTACATATTCAGGTTGAGCAAGTTATTGCTTAACTGACGACCCATTAAAAACTCTGCTGAGAGATAATAAACGGACTTGACCTCTTTTTGCAGGTAGGTTGTCGCGGTATTAATCCACCGATGCAGTAAGCGATCGCGTACTGTGTAAGCCAGAGCCATGTAGTAATCATAGGGGGTAGCTAAGAACTCGTTCTTGCCCTGGATATAGTACAAGTTATCGGCAAAGGCACGTTTTAGCGTCTCCACCGTCATCCCGGTGCGATCGTCTTCTACTTGAATTTCCGGGAGGCAGACATTCGACTGGATGGGTTGATCGCTATTGGGTTCAAAAACTTGGTTATTCATAGACCGGTTGTTACTGATGACACGATTTACTATCGTTCCCCCTGCTACTCTAGTCTCTAAAATTGGCGATGCCAAGGTATCAGACGTTGGGGTTTGCTTTCGCTCTATCCGTCAGCTTAACCGCACCAGACCGCGATCCGGAACGTCTGTGTAAAAATCTGTTATGCCTTGGCGCGAAGACTTTGGTGCAGTCTTTTCCACCTCAGGTGCGATCGCCCTCGTAAACTGCTCGGTATAGTCTCTCCTAACCAAAAATTGATGTAATCCCCTTTTTAGCTGGGATACTTTTTCCTTCTACCCCTTCTGTCCTAGAGCATTACCGAATTACTGTTCTCCCCGTCTTCTGTCTTGGGATAGATGAAGGATCACCTTTTTGGAGACTTCTACTAGCGCCGCTTCCTACCCAACTTCTATTTTGTATTGATGGTTACCAAAACTATTTGTTAAATTTCTGGATTTTAGGCTGATTTTATATCAAAAGATACTTTATGAGGCTAGGGAATTGCTATACCATTCATTCTAGCTGATCAGTCTAGCTGTCAAATCATAATCATTTACTGAACTATCCTTCAGTAACATTCGCTACTTATACTTCCCGGTTATGACTTTGTACAGACGTTCCACCAAAGCGTCTCTACTGACTGATGACTTGTCTTAGTGGATGACTTGTCTTAGTTATCGATTCGCGGCTCTGTGGTTAGCAACTGTTTATTTATGAAATCAGGAGATAGGCAATTATGGGAATCAAAACTTGTCTGTGTTGTGGTCATCCCCTCTTACGCCACGTAAGACGACAAGGTATTTATTGGTTTTGCACCGTTTGCCATCAGGAGATGATTCCCCTGAAGCCGAGCCAGTCATCTATTCGTGTCGATACTCTACAGCTTATGCCAAACAGTCAGATTTTGCGATCGCGTCCCCTAGAAACTGTTCAATCTTAGCTTGTCGTATGTC
The DNA here is from genome assembly GCF_040221695.1 of Coleofasciculus sp. E2-BRE-01. NCBI lineage: Bacteria > Bacillati > Cyanobacteriota > Cyanophyceae > Coleofasciculales > Coleofasciculaceae > Coleofasciculus > Coleofasciculus sp. E2-BRE-01. The sequence continues at coordinate 38,158 of NZ_JAVKEA010000245.1, forward strand.
CTCAACCGACTGATCAAAGGCTCACCTTTTTCTTTTTGGTTAGCCATAATCCTGTAGCCAATGTCATCAGTCCAGCTAAACTTCTGGGTTCGGGTACGGACACTGGATCACTTGGGCTATCGTCACCAATACTATCATCTGGGTGATCAGGAATCTCGTCATCTGGAGTATCGTCAATTGGATCATCGGCAACATCATCACCGCTAGGTAAGTTTTCATCAATGTCATCCCCTGGATTGTCCACAACTGGAGGCGTAGGAGGCTGCCAACTGCTTAGAATATCGTCGATCCAATTCGTGTAAGATGACGCACGGGTATCCAAAGCAAACTCGCCAAAGGAAGAATTGAGGGCATCGTCAATATCAGAGGAAATACCATCAAGGTAATAAACTCGTAACATAAAGGAAGTTACTCCTGCGATCGCGCCATCAATGAATGTGGGACTTCCGGAATCCCCTGATGCTGCACTTACTTCATTTAGCCCTAACCCTAAGTCAGCATAATCATCGCCAATATCTGGGGCAATATCAGTTAACTCTAAAATAGCAACATCATAACCATTAAATAAATCACCCGTCCAACTATCATGAACAAAAATATCAGCAATGGAGAGGTTGACATCACCTGTTCATAACTCAAACGTGGCTGTTCCATCCCAAACCTTTAAATTACCAGAATCATCAGTGAGACAATGAGCAGCCGTGAGAATATGAGCGCCCGTTCCTAATAGTCCACCTGTACAATAACTTCCCCAAAAACCACCTAAAGAAAGTTGAGCAACGCCATCATAGCCAGTTCCGGGAGACATAAGATAGTCATCGGGATTGCCTGTTGTCGTGTAGAGAGGCTGAACGTGAATTGAGGTATTGTTGAAATTCGCGGCTTTAGCGGGTTCGGTGATAACTAAAGGAGTGAGTCAACTTACTACAGAGAGAAGAGTTATAGACTTGAAGTTAGACAAAGTGAAAGTCAGGGTTACAGTGAAATGAAAGAGTCACGATTGAACGATTCACTGTCATCTGTCTCTGAGAGATTGACCCTTATGCACTTTTTTCAGAGTTGTAACGTTTATTCATAACCTGGATGAAATTTTTCCTAACATGCATAAGTTTCCACTGCTGAGCGATATATACTAGGAAAGTAGGGTTTGGGTTCAAATTGGTGATGACTCAAAGCTGGAAAAATTGGTGGTGGACATTCGCCGGAATTGTTGGAATTGGCGGCGTTTTCGCGTTCTGTGGTGCTGATGCTGTGGCTCAGATTACACCAGATACTACTCTAGGAACTGAAAATTCCGTGGTGACGCCAAATGTGGATATCCAGGGACTTCCGGCGGATTTAATTGAAGGCGGGGCGACACGGGGCGCGGCGTTGTTTCACAGTTTCTCCGAGTTTAATGTTGGCGAGGGATTGCGGGTTTATTTCGCGAATCCGGTGGGGATTGAAACGATTTTTAGTCGGGTGACGGGGAGTGATGTCTCCGATATTTTGGGAACGTTGGGGGTAGATGGGGGCGCCAGTTTATTTTTGTTGAATCCCAATGGGATTATTTTTGGGGAGAATGCGCGGTTGGATATCGCGGGTTCGTTTGTGGCGTCTACGGCGAATTCTGTGGTGTTTGAAAATGGGGTGGAGTTTAGCGCCACGAATCCAGAAGCACCGCCAATATTAACGATTAATTTAACACCGGGATTGCAGTATGGGTCGAATTCAAACGGAAAGATTGCCAATGCTGGGAATTTAGAAGTAGGGCAAGATTTGACCTTGGCGGCGGATAATCTGGATTTACAAGGTCAATTAGAGGCTGGGGAAAATTTAACGCTTACGGCTAAAGATACGGTAACGATACGGGATAGTATAGCGAATCCCTTTATTGCCACGGCTGGAGAACAGTTGCTGGTTCAAGGAAATCAAACGATAGATATTTTTGCCTTGAATCATCCCGATAGTGGCTTGTTTTCCGGTGGGAATATGGTGTTGCGAAGTGCCAACACTGTAGGAGGCGATGCTCACTATTGGAGTGGGGGAAGTTTTGCGATTGAGCAGTTAGATGGGAGTTTGGGGGGGTTATCTAGTCCCAATGATCCCGTAATTCGCGCCAATGGAGATGTCGCTTTGAATTTTTACCAAGGAGCATCTCTACACATCCTTGCTGGAGGTAGTGTCACCATTCCTGGCTTAATTTGGATTCAAGGTGCAGACCCTGTTAATGGAATTGTTGAGGAAGTTACTTTATCGGATGGAACATCAGTATCAATTAATGGTCGCACTCAACCGACTCTCGACATCCGAGCCGGAACAACAGCATTCGGGACTCCATTTTTTAATACAGGTGAACCAACAAGTGCAGATATTAGAGTTGGCACAATATTGTTTGCTGATGCGGCATCTGATCCTATGAACGGACTGATTCTACCTCTATCAGGAACGGTTCTATTAAGTAATCAATACCAGCCCAATCCCTCACTTAATGGTGATATTCAAATTGTAGCCACACAGGGAGGGGTATTGACGGGTGTGGCAATAGGAAATAGTAGTTTTGAGGGCGGTGGCGATATCTTTCTTGATGCTCGCAACATGATTACACTCAATGGTCTAGTTTCTGCCTCTTCTTTTGGATTCGCTAATGCTCTGGGTCAGGGCGGTGATGTTAACTTTATAGCCCAAAATGACATCATTTTCATGCCTAACTCTAGTATCGATAATTCTGGTTTATTGGCAGGTGATGTCTCCCTTCAAAGTCAAGGAAATATCTCTCTTTATCGCAGTGGTATTGTCAGTAACAACTTTGGGACAATACCTGGATTGAAGGGAGGCAATATTAATCTTACAGCTCGGTCGCTTTCCTTAACTAATGGCGCTCAACTCAATACCAGCACTTTTGGAAGAGCCGATGCCGGAAATGTGACGATTAATGTCTCAGATGCCATAACTATGGCTGGATTTGGAGGAGGATTATTTACCGGAATTCTGAGCAATGTCGAATCCGGTGCAAATGCTAATGGAGGAAATATAAATATTGTAGCTGGGTCACTGTCTATTCTTGATGGCGCTCAAGTACAAACCCTCGTTCGTCAAGCTACTGGTACCGTCCCTGCCGGACAAGGCAATGCTGGCAACATCAATATTAATGTTCGGGATGATTTTACCCTTGATGGTGTCAATCAGTTTTTCGTGCCAAGTACAGTTACTAGCGGTTTAGATTTTAGAGCTACAGGCAGAGGCGGAAATATTGATATTGAAGCGGGTTCGTTATCTATCACCAATGGGGCTCAGTTAACTGCTAGCACCTTTGGACTTGGAGATGCGGGCAACATAGATATTAATGTATCGAATAATCTCACTGTAGCTGGAGTGAATGCCGGGTTTTCTAGTCGAGTCACCAGCAATGTTGAAGCGGGAGGAGTTGGCAACGGTGGCGATATCAA
>NZ_JAVKEA010000246.1:0-30927 GCF_040221695.1 Coleofasciculus sp. E2-BRE-01
CAAATGCTTGATGCGGGTTTTGGTCAATTCCGCACCATTACCCAATATGTGTGCTGGAAGCGTGGAAAGTTTTTTGGTGTTGTTGATGCCAGAGGCACTTCTCAGGAGTGTCCTGAATGTAAAGGTGAAGTCAAAAAAGACTTGGATTACCGGGTACATGATTGTCCCCATTGCGGTTTTAAAACTGACCGCGACGTAGCTAGTGGTCAAGTCATCAGAAACCGAGGAATAGAGCTAATCAGTACCGTTGGACAGACGGGAATCGAAAGTGCCTGTGCAGCCGATCTACCGGGGGTTGGCGAAAGCCAAAACCATCCAAGTGGCGCAACCCCGAAAGGGAATAACCAGGAAATCCTCAAAGTGATTTGGGGGAAGCCCACACCATAATTTTCAATTTGGTGTGGGAGGATGTCACTGCCAATCCTGACTTACCCAAACGGTTTAAACTGAATGCTTCCCTAAACGATTATGAGCGCTCTACCTTTTATCGGGGTGATGAGCATGGATATACGGATTATCCGTTCTTAGAGGAGTCTCAGCAAGCTAGTTAATTAAGAGTGCGATCGCATGTTGGTAACTGGGGTGCGATCGCGAGATTCATCCATTTATACCAAGTTGCGTTATCGAATATCATTCTGAGCGAAGCTCCCCTACACCCCTACACCCCTACACCCCTACACCCCTACACCCCTACACCCCTACACCCCATCACCCCTACACCCCATCACTTATTCAGCAGCCCCTAGTTACTGTTCCTCAAACCCTTTTGTATCCGAGTTCGGCTTTCTGTAAATCTCAAGCCTGAGCCAGACTTCTATACTTGAGATAGAGACTACAGAAAACTTTACAATAACAACTATGGCTCCCGATCCCAAAATAATGAATAGCGTTGAGCAGCTCGGCTATCGCGTCACCGTGGGTGACGTAGCGGCTAAGGCGGGATTGAATATCAATCTAGCCGAACGAGGATTACTAGCGCTAGCCTCCGATGCAGGTGGACATTTGCAAGTCGCCGAGTCAGGTGAAATTGCCTACCTGTTCCCCAAGAACTTTCGGACAAACCTGCGAAACAAATTCCTCCGATTACGATTGCAGGAATGGTGGTCAAAAATTTGGCGTGTCTTATTTTACCTGATTCGGATTTCCTTCGGGCTTCTCCTCTTACTTTCAATTGTCTTAATTTTTCTCGCCATTTCGATTATCGTCATCAGTATCAGTTCCAGCAGCGATAGTGATTCGGGTGGTGGCGGTAACGGGGGTTCTAATCGAGGCGGCGGCATGTTTTTTATGCCCCGCTTCTGGATTGGACCCGACATCTTTTGGTTTTTTGATCCCAGTTACGAACGCCATCGACAACGGCGCACCTCCTGGAATTCGGCTGAGAGTAAGCAGATGAATTTTCTGGAGTCAATTTTCTCATTCCTGTTTGGCGATGGTAATCCCAATGCGGATTTAGAAGAACGGCGCTGGCAAGAAATCGGCACAGTGATTCGCAATTCCGGCGGTGCGGTTACAGCCGAACAGATTGCTCCGTATCTGGATGATATTGGTACAGGCTATCAACGGGAATATGAGGACTATATGTTACCCGTTCTCAGCCGTTTTAATGGGCGTCCAGAAGTTAGTCCCGATGGAGAAATTATCTATCACTTCCCCGATTTACAGACAACTGCACAACAGCAACATCCTCAGCCTGTTCCCTCTTACCTGCAAGAACAGCCTTGGCGCTTTAGTGCGGCTACCAGTGGACAAAAGATACTGGCAATTGGGTTAGGCGGCGTGAATATTGTCGGTGCGTTGATGCTGGGTTCTCTATTAAGAGGAGGCGAACTTGCTGCCGAAATAGGTGGATTGGTGGCGTTTGTCGCGTCAATTTACTGGTTTTTACTGGGGTACGGGATTGGGTTTTTAGCGATTCCTTTGATTCGTTATTTCTGGATTCAACGGAAAAATAGTAAAATCGCAGCCCGAAATCAGCAACGACAGCAGGAAGTATTAGCGCTGGCTCAAGGTGATGCCAATTTACAGAAAAAGCTGGCGTATGCCCAACAGTTTGCGGCGCAAACTGTAATTGGGCAAGAGGATGTGGTGTATACCAGTGAACAGGATTTACTGGATCAAGATTTGCAACGCAAAGACCAAATTGATGCTGAGTGGCAACGCCGTTTAGAGTCGGGTTCTTAGGTAGCTATAGCGGGTTTTGTTGTTTACTTAGGGGCTGCTGAATAAGTCTTGTGGTGGGGAGAGGCAATAGGGAATAGGCTTTCTTGCAATGGTTTCAACCCTCTAGGCGGGTTTTGTTGTTCATTTATCGGTAAATAGCTGACTTTAGTCCCTCGAAGACAATCGCGTGCTGATCAGATTTGGGTATGGAGTGCGATGTTTCTTGAACCATCCATAAAACTAGCAGTCAGATTTCCCCCCTAATTCCCCTTAATCTTCAGAAATCTTCAATTCGTGGATATTCCAGAACGCGCCCCCTAAAGCCGAATACTCAATCCCCTCCACGCGATCGCGCACAGCCGTCATAGATAGAGGATTCACCAAATAAATAAAAGGTAAGTGTTCTTTAATCAGGCGTTGGGCTTCACCATAAATGGCTTTGCGCTTCTGTTCATCTAACTCTTGAGACCCTTTAACATAGAGATCATTAATCTCCTTCTCCCAAGACGCCACTTCCCACCCCTGAATCTCCGGTTGACCAACGGTTGGTTTTTGATTAAAACTGTGCAATCCGCCTTCAGTAGACCAGACATTAGCACTATTATTCGGTTCTAATCCGCCACCGGAAAAACCGAGGAGATGACATTCCCAATCTAAGCTATTACTGAGTTTTTCCACCAAAGTACTAAACGCAATCGGGTTAAAATCCACTTGCATACCAATTTTCGCTAAATCCCGTTTAATTTGCGCTCCCATGGCTTCGCGCAGTTTATTCCCCGCATTGGTAATTAAGGTAAAACGCACTCGATTCCCTTGATCGTCGAGGAGTTGTTCTTCATCGTTATACTGGAAGCCCGCGTTTAACAGTAATTCTTTGGCTTTGTCCAGATTATATTCGTAAATTGGCAGTCCCTCTTCGGGAGACAAATAATAAGGACTTTGTACCGGAAGATTGGAATATTGCGGTTCACCCAATCCCCGAAACGAGTTATCAATCATCGTTCTTCGGTCAATTGCATAAGCCACCGCCTGTCTAAATTCCAAGCTATTGAACCAACGAGATTTCATCGGTTCAATTAAGGGTTCGCCGTCCCGACTGCCTTTGTTAAGGTTGAAGGAAATAAAACTAGAACTTAGCGTGGGACCGCCAACGTAAATGTTAAAGTTACTGCGTTCCTCTTCCCGCTTAAGTAGGGAATAGAAATCCGGTGATACACTAATCGCGTCTAACCCACCAGAACGAAATTGTAAAAAGGCAGTATCGGTGGATTCAACAACTTCCCAGAAAAGGCGATTAATATAAGGTTGGGGTTGACCTTGAGATCCTTGACGCCAGTAATGGGGATTGCGGCGAAAGACTAAGCGTTGATTGGTATTGTAGCGATCCAGTTGATAGGGTCCATTGACCACAATTTTATCCGGGTCGGTATCCACCCCCCAAGTGGTCATAAACTTGGGTCTTCCTTCTTGGTCTTTCTCAGTTACAGTATCCTTGAGGGCATGGGCGGGTAAAATTGCCAGTCCTGTGGTGCGGAGAAAGGGCGCAAAGGGTTCAGGTGTGGTAAATTCAACCCGTCTTTCATCGAGTTTCCGCACGCTGGGAAAGCCGCGCGTTTCGCCAATTCTGAGAATGTCGCGAACATCGGTGGGAATGTCTTCGTTGAGATAGATATCGTTATAGGTAAAGACAATATCATCAACCGTTAAGGGTTCTCCATCAGACCACTTTAATCCCTCTCGCAGGGTAAAAACAATCCGCTGTTGGTTATCGGAGATGTCCCAAGACTTAGCCAGAGAGGGTTCAATTTCTCCGGTGACACCATTTTCAGTGACCAGTCCCTCGTAAGTGTAACCAAAAATATTCGGCGACTCCTGAGAGAGGGCGTAGTTAAAGGTTTTGGGGTCACTGAGAATACTGGTGACAAGTTGAGATCCCTGGGCGGCTTGTGAGGTAAAGAGTGCAGGGTTACAGGCGGATAGTGCGATCGCGACGACACAGGTCAGTAAACTGAGAAACCAGCGTCGGAGAGGAATGTTTGCCAAGATAGTCACGAATCCGATTCAACAATTGTAGGGGTACGATGTCAACTGCCCCACCCACAAGGGGATGGGGCTTGTAACTAGGCGAGATTACTCTCGAGTGAAACATAGGGCGCATTGACTGACGCCTGCTCTTGCGTCCCAGGCTGGGTACAAGAGAGAATGTAATCGTCTCGGACATTAAGAGCAGCATTAAGGTCAGCGTGAGTCTTATAGCCACAATTGTGACAACAAAAGCGAGACTTGTGACGATTTGTTCGCCTGATGTGTTTGCAGACATTGCACTTTTGAGAGGTATAGCGAGGGTCTTGATGGACGACTCGCTTGCCCAACGCTTCTGCTTTGTAGGTTAAAAACTGCTCTTGCTGATAGAATGCCCAACTCCCCAGCCACTTATTCATCTTCTTGCCCCGTCGCCGATTGCGAATACTGGACAAGTCTTCAAGTACAAAAACTGCTATTTCTGGCTGGTTGGCTAGCTTCTTACTCACACAATGATTCGAGTCCTTCATGAACCGCTTCTCGCGTCCCGACATCGCTTTTAAACGACGCTTGGCGCTACGAGTGCCTTTTTGTTGGAGCTGACGGCGATTGTATAAGTAGCGTCTTTGTACACCCCGGATTTGGGATGAGCTAAAAAATTGACCGTCAGAGGTAACAGCCTGATGATACAAACCTCGGTCAATTCCTTGTATTTCTCCTTTCACCTGTGGAGGGTCAACCGTTTCAAATACTAACCTTACCCAAAATTGTTTGTTGTGTTTTGAGTAAGTTAGGGTTCCACTGCGAAACTCCCAAGTCTCAAAGATTTCTTGGAAGTGTTCCGGCACATTCAGGATGAGTTTTTCACGCTTGCCAATGCACGAGAGGGTTAACTGATGCCCTCTGAGTGTCATGGTGCGCTTGTCGTAGCGCAATCCTGATGTTGGCTTCTTCTGGGGATGGCGCTTGAATTTAGTGGCTTTAACTGCCTCCATTGCGTTATCCCGAATCGTTTGCAGGAGGGCAGATGGCACATCGGGATATTGCCATCTGAGTGAAGCATACAAAGCCTTGTGAGCTTGGTTTTTGTTGTACGTCCGTTCCTTTAATGCCCAGTCAACGTGCTGATTAAAAATATCAGTACCAAACCCCATCAGAGGCAGAAACCTTTTATGGGGTAAGTTGACGGGGATGGAGACGGTACGCTTCACGGTTTTACTTCCTACATCCTTGGTCTACTTAGATTAGCACAAAAAGTTATATGTTTTGACAGAGGCTAACTGTTACTTCGATAGATTATTGGCACTCAGAAGGGGTATTGAACCCCGTCGCCTGCGGAGCCTCTCATCCTCACCCACAACGGGATGGGGTTTTCTTGGCGATTTTTATAAATAGTAGGGGGTACGATATATCGTACCCCCTACTTCATGCTCATGGTTTTACACTTGAGTGAGGACTCATAAGGGACTATTCAGCCTCATCCTCATCCTCTTCGAGATAATCCTCAGCCAAATCATCTGCATCCTCATCCTCTTCCTCCTCTTCATGCATCAACGATTCAAAATCGCTGGTATCCTCTTCTTCCATACTGTAAGCGCGAGCCGTGCGATCGTCTAGCACTTCTAAGGAATCATCTTGGTCGAACTCACTACTCTCATTCAGATCGCCAAAATCATACTCAGCGCCGCCATTGGCGGAATCAGCATCGACACCACTGGTTGGATCTTCATAAGCGTTATACCCGGTTCCGGCGGGAATCAAGCGACCAATAATCACGTTCTCCTTCAGACCCCGTAACCAATCGGATTTCCCTTCAATCGCAGCTTCGGTGAGGACACGAGTAGTTTCCTGGAAGCTAGCAGCGGAGATGAAGCTATCTGTATTCAGTGAAGCTTTGGTAATCCCCAATAATACTGGCGTATATTGAGCCGGTGCGCCCCCGGTAATTGCCATGGCTTCATTCACGGTCTCAATTTGCCGCAACTCCACCAATTCTCCCGGTAGCATTGTGGTATCACCCCCATCATCGACCCGAACTTTCGAGGTCATCTGACGGACAATCACTTCGATATGCTTGTCCGAGATATCAATTCCCTGGGATTGATACACCGATTGGACTTCATTGACCAGAAATGCTTGTGCGGCTTGCAGTCCCGCTAAAGCACCTTCATAGATTCCCTTTTCTTCCACGGTGAAATTAAAGAAAATCTCCAGAATTTCGTGGGGATTTGCCGGTCCATCAGTTAACGGTTGACCTACCTTCACAAACTGAGCATCGGAAACCATCGCGTTTTGTCCCGGACTCACCGGATAATCTGTAATCACCCCTTCCGGTTCAATCACTTTGATATCAACGGTTTCATCTTCCTCATAAACCACCTGCGTCTCACCGGGACGTCGGGCTAATACACAGGCTTCTTTGGGTTTACGGGCTTCTAGGAGTTCTTCAATCCGGGGTAGCCCTTGAATAATATCCCCCGTCTTTGCCCGCTCAAACACTAGCAGCACCAGGTTGTCACCCCGTTGCACCAAGTCTCCGTTATCAATTTGCAGCACCGCACCAGCGGACACCCGATAAGGACGTGCGAGTCGCAACGTTACTGAGTCTTCGTTAACTTTGACAACTTGTCCAGATTCGGAGGCTTGCACACTGGCGGCGAGGAAATCAGTCTCCACGACTAAATCTCCCACCTTCACCTGAGGTGTGCCACTAATGGGAACGGTAATCCGATCCGCATCCCGAACCACCAGTACCCGGCGAATGGCTTCCACCCCTTCGCGAATCCCTCGGACTTCACCGGATTCTTTACACTGAATTTCGGTGCGGGCGACGACGTCTTTGGGTGCAATTTTATCCCCATCGTTAACCAACAGCCGAGTTTGGGTACTTCCCCCTAAGGGATCAGCCGAGGTATCGCGCCGGATCACCAAGGATTCCAGGATCACCAACTGCAACCGCATATCCTCTGGATCATCCGACTCTTCGGTGGTGACTAATTCAATATCCGCTGAAAGCTGAGAGGCGGAATGATCGCCGTCGGACTCCTGAGTCATGTCCAAAACGAGTTGAGTTCGCAGCAACTCTAGTCCTTCAACAGACTTGATCCGCTCTCCATCTTTGTAGGGTAGCCGCTGAATCGTCCGTAGCTCAATCCCGATCGCACTCTCACCATCCGACTCACCGCCCTCGGTAGAACCGTTGGCACTGTCGATGGAGGCTTGAGAGGGGACATCAGGTTCATCAGGAATGTTAAACTCTACCACAGGTCTGAGCAGTAATGCCATGCCCTCTGGCGTCTCGGCGACTTCCCCATACCGTAGTTCTGCCACGCTTAACCCCGGAATGGGTTCTGTACCCGGATGTACCAGCTGACCTTCAGAGGCAAAGCCGTCAGGAACGTCATCCACCAAATGCAAGTCTCCGGGCTTAATCACAATTTCCCGCAGAATGTCATTCTTCTGTACAACTTCGACAATCCCTCCCGATTGGCAGAAGATATCTTTCACCACTTCTGTCCCGGCTTCCACATATTGACCGTCTTCCACTAGCAGCAACGAGATATCTTTATTAACCTCGTGGCATTCTTCGGGAATCCACAGCAGGGTGCCGCCTTTGGTGATTTCGTATCCTTGCTTGGCTTTACCGCGCTTGGCGACTTCTACACCGCCATACTTAATAATCCCCCCCGTTTGGGTGCGATAGCGATCGTCAACCAACTCCGCTACCACTTGATTATTTAACACTTTTGTGCCTGGAGTTGCCTTGAGCAAGAAGCGCTGGTTATTGGCGGTGTGAATCACATACTGTTCACGACCCCCACTACTTTCCATCCGCACCGCTGCTTGGTCGAGGCGTACTGACGCGGTGATGATGTCAATTTCCCGCTTACCCGGTGTCAGCCGCACTACACCACCGTTTTGGCTAACTAACTTGGTTTCTGCTAACACAGAACCGGGTTCCACGGCATCCCCATTTTTGACCACGGGTTCAGCACCAGGGGGCAGGTTATACACCTCTCCCGATAACACCCACAACAAGCCACCCCGCTGGGCAATGCGGGTCGTATTCCCTTGGCGATCCGTTTTTTCTTCGGGAATCAAGTCGGCAAACAGCACTTCTCCCGCCAAATCCGAGGCGACGTCTTTGGCGGCTTTTTCCGTAGACAGGCGAGATTTGCCCAACGCCACTTCTGCTAAAAGCTGTTCTGCTTTTACCTCTTGCCCATCGCTAACCAGGAGGATGGAACCGGGCGTGACGGGAATGGTTTTGCTTTTCCCCTTATTCGTCGGTTCGAGAATCAGATCGCCAGCGACTTCTACTTGTTCGCGCTCTTCACCGTGGCGGGTACGGACACCCCGGGTTCGCAGACGGCTAGAAAAGCGGACAACGCCGTCAAACGCCGCTGGGACTTGGCGGGCGACTTCACCGGTGAATACTCCCCCGGTGTGGAATGTCCGCATGGTTAGCTGAGTTCCGGGTTCACCAATGGACTGAGCCGCAATAATACCCACGGCTTCTCCCAAGTCCACCATATGCCCATGTGCCAAACTCCAGCCGTAGCAATGCTGACAAACTGATCGCGAGGCTTCACAGGTTAGGGGAGAGCGAACCATCAACTCTTCCACCTCCGCTTTGCCGATGACGTTGGCTAAATCGTCGCAGATGGCTTGGTTACGTTTGGCGATCACCTCTTTGGTTTTCGGATGCAGCACATCAGCGGCTAGGACTCGCCCCAAGAGACGATCTTGCAGGGGAATCAGCACGCGATCGCCATCGGTCATCGCGGTTAACTGGATGCCTCGGCTTGTCCCACAGTCCACTTCCCGAACAATCACATCCTGAGACACATCCACCAGACGTCGGGTCAGATACCCTGAGTCAGCCGTTCTCAGGGCGGTATCCACCAGTCCTTTCCGTGCCCCGTAACTGGAAATAATATATTCGGTAACGGTTAACCCTTCCCGGAAATTGGTCTTGATCGGCAGGTCAATAATTTCCCCTTGCGGATCAGCCATCAGACCCCGCATCCCGACCAATTGGCGCACCTGAGACAGGTTTCCTCTTGCCCCAGAAAACGCCATCATATAGACCGAATTCAAGGGATCAGTTGCCTTGAAATTGACCACCACTTCATCTTTCAGGGCTTCCGACGTACTATTCCAGGTATCAATTACTTTCTGGAATCGTTCAACTTCGGTGATTTCCCCCCGACTGTAACGGGCTTCCGTGGCGCGAATCTGGGCTTCTGCCGCTTCTAACATCTCACGCTTTTTCGGCGGCACAAGTAAGTCATCGACACTAATCGAAACCCCCGCTTTTGTGGCATAGCGGAATCCTAAATCTTTAAGTTGGTCAGCCATCTGAGCAGTCCGGGCGCTGCCATACTTAGTAAACGCCCAGGAAATCAGTTTTTTGAGCTGACCTTTATCAACGACTCGATTGTAGAAAATCGTTTCTTTTTGTCCTTTGTCATTCGTCATTTGTCATTCGTCCTTGGTGATTCGTCCTTGGTGATTCGTCCTGGGTTTTGGTTCAGGTAATCATCAGGGCATCTTGAATGGCTTTGTTGTAAATAATCCGACCCGGCGTCGTGCGAACGTACTGCGAAATTAGTTCTCCATCAGCCGTTTCTCGGACTCGGCGGTCTTTGTATACTTTCGTCACCATCCCATCTGAGGAGGTTTCTGAGGAAATCACCTGCTCATCATCCGACTTACCATTCTGTACCGTGCCATCAAAACGCACCCAGACGTAAGCATGTAACTCGACCTGCTTTTGTTCAAAGGCTCGGATTGCATCATCGAGAGAGGCAAAATAGCGATCCGCGCCTTTTGTGGCGTGGGGATTTTCGGCGGTGAGGTAATAGCAACCCAGCACCATATCCTGACTCGGTGCGACAATCGGACGTCCTGTTGCTGGAGAGAGAATATTATTGGACGCCAACATTAACAATCGGGCTTCGGCTTGGGATTCCAAAGACAGGGGAACGTGAACCGCCATTTGGTCACCGTCAAAGTCCGCGTTAAAGGCGGGACAGACCAAGGGGTGCAGTTGAATCGCCCGACCTTCAACCAAAATCGGTTCAAAGGATTGAATCCCTAAGCGGTGCAGCGTTGGCGCTCGGTTGAGCAAGACGGGATGACCAGCAATCACTTCTTCTAGCACGTCCCAAACGCTGGCGTCACCGCGCTGAATCAGTTTTTTGGCGGCTTTAATGTTATTGACTAACCCTTGACTAATCAGGCGATGGATCACAAAGGGTTGAAACAGTTCAATCGCCATTTCGCGGGGTAAACCGCACTGGTGAATTTTCAGATTCGGACCAACGACGATTACCGAACGTCCGGAGTAATCGACCCGTTTCCCCAAGAGGTTTTGGCGGAATCGACCCTGTTTCCCTTCAATAATGTCCGACAATGACTTTAATGCCCGATTATTCGCACCAACCACCGTGCGTCCTCGGCGTCCATTATCAATCAGCGCATCGACCGCTTCTTGCAGCATCCGCTTTTCGTTGCGGACAATAATTTCTGGGGCGAGGATTTCCTGGAGGCGTGCCAAGCGATTATTGCGGTTGATCACCCGGCGATACAAGTCATTCAAGTCTGAAGTCGCAAAGCGTCCACCATCGAGCTGAACCATGGGGCGCAAATCCGGCGGGATAACCGGAATCACCGTCAGCACCATCCACTCGGCTTGCGACCCGGTGGCGATGAAGTTATCAATCACCCGCAGCCGCTTAATCAGCTTTGCCCGCTTTTGACCTTTGGCGTTGCTGATGTCTTCGCGCAGTTTTTCGGCTTCGTCGTCTAAGTTGACATCTTGCAAGAGTCGTTGTAGAGCTTCTGCACCAATGCCCACTTCTACGCCATTGAGTTCGGAGTCTTCGCTGTAGAGTTGCTCCTCAATTTCCAGCCATTGGTCTTCAGTCAATAGCTGTTTATAGCTGAGATTTTCAGCATTCCCTGGACTCAGAACCACATAAGCATTGAAATAAACAATCTGCTCGACATCCCGCAACGGCATATCCAAGAGAATACTCAGGTAACTGGGAATTCCTTTGAGATACCAGACATGCGCCACAGGAGCCGCCAGTTTAATGAACCCCATGCGATGTCGTCGTACCCGCGACTCCGTGACTTCCACGCCGCAGCGTTCACAAACAATCCCGCGATGACGAACTCGTTTGTATTTGCCGCAGTGACATTCCCAGTCTTTGGCTGGACCAAAAATCCGCTCACAGAACAACCCGTCCATTTCGGGTTTGAGCGTGCGATAGTTAATCGTTTCTGGTTTCGTCACTTCCCCTACAACTTGACCATTCGGTAGGGTACGTTCTCCCCATATACGGATGCGCTCCGGAGAGGCAATTCCAATTTTTACGTAGTCAAAGCGCTGTTCTTGTTGCTGTTTCATCTTCCAGGGTTGCGAGTTTTGAGCGTACAGACGTAGCTACATCTGAGTTTTGAATGTAGAGACATAGCATGCTACATCTCTACACTCAACACGGAGAACTTATAACTCTTCTTCTTCGAGTTCCTCACTGCGGAGGGATTCATAAGTGGGTCGGCTGGGGGTACGACGGCGATCGCCATCTGCCATCAAATCGACTTCTAAGTCACGGCTGGAGCCATCATCATCGGTTTCTACTTTGTGAACGGCAATATCTAATCCTAAGGATTGAAGTTCTCGCATCAACACCTTAAAGGATTCTGGCGTACCGGGTCGCGGAATTGCCTTACCTTTGACAATGGCGTTGAGGGCTTCGTTACGACCCTGCATATCGTCTGATTTCACGGTAAGTAACTCTTGCAGGGTATAAGCCGCGCCAAAGGCTTCCAATGCCCAAACTTCCATTTCACCAAATCGCTGACCGCCCTGCTGCGCCTTACCACCCAACGGTTGCTGAGTAACCAGGGAATACGGTCCGGTGGAACGAGCATGAATCTTATCATCGACCAAGTGAACCAGTTTTAACATGTAGGCGATACCGATGGTCACCGGACGATCAAAGGCTTCGCCCGTGCGACCATCAAACACCTGGATTTTGCCCGGATTTTCTGGATCAAATACCCAATCTTGCTGAGTTTCTTCCCGCGCTTGCTGAAGTTTGCCGTGAACAGTCAGTCGGGATGCTTCTTCCCCATACATTTCATCAAAGGGAATCATTTTAAATCGCAGGTCTAAGTTTTCACCCGCCCATCCCAGTAAACATTCAAAGACTTGACCGACATTCATCCGACTGGGAACGCCCAAGGGATTGAGAATAATGTCAAGGGGAGTGCCATCAGGGAGGTAGGGCATATCTTCCATCGGCAGAATCCGGGAAATAATCCCCTTATTGCCGTGACGACCTGCCATTTTATCACCCACCTGAATCTTGCGCTTCTGTGCCACATAGACGCGCACTACCATGTTGGCACCAGGGGGGAGTTCATCACCTTGCTCACGGGTAAAGATGCGGACATCCACAACCCGACCTTTTTCACCGTTGGGAACGCGCAAGGAATTGTCCCGCACATCCCGGGCTTTTTCCCCGAAAATTGCCCGGAGTAGCTTTTCTTCGGGGGGTTGGTCGGATTCGCCTTTGGGTGTCACTTTACCGACGAGAATATCTCCGGCTTCTACCCATGCCCCGATCCGAATAATCCCTTGTTCGTCGAGTTGGCGCAGCGAATCTTCCCCCACGTTGGGAATTTCACGGGTAATTTCTTCGGGACCCAGCTTAGTTTGTCGGGCTTCAATTTCGTATTTTTCAATGTGAATACTGGTGTACACATCATCCAACACCAGTCGTTCACTAATCAGGATGGCGTCTTCGTAGTTGTAGCCTTCCCAGGGCATATATGCCACCAGAATGTTCTGTCCTAATGCCAGTTCTCCTCCTTCGGTGGCTGAACCATCAGCTAGGATTTGACCCGCTTCTACGTCATCTCCGTAAAAAACTAACGGACGCTGATTTAAGCAGGTGTCTTGGTTAGACCGCTGATATTTCTGGATTTCGTATTCAATGATTTCTGGTTCGCTGGTTTGGGCTGTCTCTGTACTGTCTCCCGGTAAAGCGGGGGTGCTGGGAGCGGTTTGGACGCGAATTTTGGTGGCATCCACATAAACGACTTCGCCAGCTTTCCGGGCGACAACCACCATGCCGGAATCTCGTGCGGCTTGGGCTTCCAACCCTGTACCCACCAAGGGACGCTCTGGACGCAACAAGGGGACGGCTTGCCGTTGCATGTTTGAACCCATCAGGGCGCGGTTGGCGTCATCATGTTCCAGGAAGGGAATGAGTGAGGTTGCCACGGAGATGATTTGCACCGGAGATACCGCCACAAAGTCTACCTGATCAGGGGTGGTGGTGGTGAATTCTTGGCGATAGCGCACGGGAACGGATTCGCCCATGATATAGCCATTTTCATCCATGGGGATGTCACCAGGAGCAACGCGCAAGTCGTCCTCTTCATCAGCGGTCATGTAAAGCGGTGCTTTGTCTTTGATCACCCGCCCATTTTCTACGGGGTACGAGGGGGTTTCAATAAAGCCATAAGCGTTAACTCGTGCATGGGTTGCCAAGGAACCAATTAGTCCGGCGTTGGGTCCTTCTGGCGTTTCGATGGGGCAAATTCGTCCATAGTGAGAGGGGTGAATATCTCGCACGGCAAACCCTGCCCGTTCTCGGGTTAAGCCACCGGGTCCCAAGGCAGATAAACGGCGTTTGTGGGTTAACTCAGCTAAGGGATTGGTCTGATCCATGAACTGGGATAGCTGAGATGAGCCAAAGAATTCTTTAATGGCGGCGACTAGGGGTTTGGGGTTGACCAAGGAGGCGGGGGTTAGGGTATCGGAATCAGAAACGGTCATTCGTTCCCGAATGATTCGCTCTAAGCGATTCAATCCCACCCGAACCTGGTTTTGCAGGAGTTCACCCACGGAACGAACCCGACGGTTCCCCAAATGGTCGATATCGTCGGTGCTGCCAATATCAAATTCCAGGTTGATCAGGTAATCGATCGCGCCCATAATATCTTGGGGCGTCAGCACGCGGATTGTATCGGCAACATTTAAGCGCAATTTGCGGTTAATTTTGTAGCGACCGACACGACCGAGATCGTAACGTTTGGCGTCGAAAAAGCGTGAGTCTAATAACTGCTGACCCCCGCTTACTGTCGGCGGTTCACCTGGACGGAGCTTGCGATATAGCTCCATCAGGGCTTCTTCTTCACTGGGATTGCCTTCTTTGTCTAAAGTCTTTTGATAATAATCGGGGTGACGCAGGGCATCGATAATTTCATTGTCTGAGAGTCCCAGGGCTTTTAAGAGAACTTGGGCAGACAGTTTCCTGGTTTTGTCGATCCGAACCCAGACTAAATCATTTTTGTCGGTTTCAAATTTTAACCAAGCGCCTCGGTTGGGGATTAAAGACGCGGAGTAGGTACGGCGTCCGTTTTTGTCGATTTCCGACTTATAGTATACGCCGGGACTGCGGACAATTTGATTGACAATGACCCGCTCGGCACCATTAATAATAAACGTACCGCGATCGGTCATCAGGGGCAGATCGCCAATAAAGACTTCTTGCTCTTTAATCTCACCTGTCTCTTTGTTGATCAGGCGAGTGGGTACATACATTTGCACGGCATAAGTGCTGTCTCGCCGCTTGGCTTCATCCACATCGTATTTAGGACGCTTGAGCTTATAGTCTTTGCCGACAAAGTGGAGTTCCAGCTTACCTGTGTAGTCACTAATCGGTGAGAAGCTGTTGAGTTCTTCAATTAACCCTGCTTCAAGAAACCAGCGAAAACTGGCTCGCTGAATTTCAACTAAGTCTGGTAATAGATAGGTGGGAGTTGTATAGGTTTGAGTCGTCATGCTTTTCCTTCTGGAGAGGGTGAATCAGCGTCAGGATGGGCTTCACAGCCTAAGGTAGAGGCAGAATTTGCTCCTCTAGTCAGCAATCCTGAGCAATACAATAGTATGATTGGCTATATCTATCGGGGTAGATACCAGTCAGCGTCTAGCGCTGCCAAGCCGAGAATTTTTACCTCAAAGAAGTAATAAGAGAGTCTGAGGATAATAACGACTGTCTTAATAATCGGCGGAAGCGTTTTAATGATAATGATGATACAGGGCTTGATCTACAATGAGATAGAATCGGCGGCATCTTCTCCTCGTGGGCAGTTGGGCATCGATTAAGGATTGTTTCGGGGTAGGCAGTGATGGCGGGATAAAACTTGAGAAAATTTTATACATAGTAACTCTTCTTAATCAATTATGGCGCAAGCTGGCTGTTAAGGGGAGATGGGGAAGCTGGGGGAGCTGGGGAAGCTGGGGGAGCTGGGGAAGCTGGGGGAGCTGGGGAAGCTGGGGGAGCTGGGGGAGCTGGGGAAGCGATAGTGAAAAATTAATAGGTTGCCCTATTAATCCTCTTTTTGACCCCTTCGCCGAGCTGATCAAATAGACTGGTTAACGGCTGGCGATCGCATTCCTCTAGCTAGTTACTAGAGGCACTCGGCAGGCTTAGATTAAACAGCCGACAGGCATTCTGGGTGGTTTCTTCTGCCAAGGTTTCTAGGGGAATCTGCCGCAGTTTGGCAACACAATCGGCAACATGGTACACGTTAGCGGGTTCATTGCGCTTCCCCCGTTTGGGTACGGGGGCGAGGAACGGGCAATCTGTTTCAATCAGCAGGCGATCGCTTGGCACTAGGGTGGCTGATTCTTTGATGGCTGTGGCGTTTTTAAAGGTGACAATACCACTGAAGCTAATATAAAAGCCTAGATCCAAAAACCACTGAGTCTCCTCAGGCGTTCCCCCCCAACAATGCATCACACCCCGAATGGGTCCCACCTCTTGACAAAACTGCTTAACCTGATCACGAAGATCGGCGGCGGCGTCGCGACAGTGAATAATCACGGGTAAGTTAAGCTGATGGGCGATCGCAAGTTGTGCAGCGAATACCTGCTTTTGCTGGTCTTGGTTTTCGGCTTTGTAGAAATCTAACCCCATTTCCCCAATTGCCACAACTCGGGCATCAGAACCTGCTAAGGCGCGAATTTGATCCGCCATTTGGGGCGTCCATTTGTGGGCATCTAGGGGATGTAAGCCGACAGCGAAAGACAGTTCGGGGAATTGATCCGCTAACTGCTGAATCCCGGAAAACTCCGAAGGTTCAACACAGGAATGCACTAACTGCACGACGCCGACATCCCGCCAGCGATCGCGCACCGCTTCTCGATCAGACTCGAAGACATCGAAGTTGATATGAACATGGGTGTCTATCAACTGCATTGACATTGTGTTTGTCCTCTCCTGCTCAATTCTTACCCAAGACCAACCCAATGAACCAACATTTTTCCACGCTTAGAGCTTATTTGGGAGTTAGCACACTTAAAATCGGGTGTCACTCACATCTTGCACCCGTCTTACCGCCTAGGGGTTAAACCCTAGACTAAAAGCTCAAATCCGCTCAAACTTACTGGATAAGAGTTTGCGGGTGTTTAACCGCCTCAGCCTCAGTGAGCTAACGGCAGAAATAACTGACTAGCTAAACTCTCCCACAGCTCCCAGACGTGCCCTGGCACGTCTCTACATTTTCTACATTGCTCCTCCAGATTCAGGGGCATGGACTAAACGGCTCAAATCTTTCCGCCACACTGCCTGCTTCTGTCGTTTCAGCCGTCGATGTTTCAGCCGCTGGGGGATTCAGTTGAGCCTGTACCTTCTTGAGCTGCTTTACCAGACGGGATTTCTTACGAGAACCATTGTTACTGTGCAGGACGCCCCGCTTCACCGCTTTGTCTATCTTAGAGTAAGCAGCAGACATACGATTTTTGACATCCTGCAACGATTCAGGACTTGGCTGGCGGCCGTAATCCTCGACAGCCTCAAAATATTTTTTCATCAGCGTTCTCACCGCTGATTTATAGCTTTTATTGCGAACTCGGTTTCGTTCAGCGATTTTGATACGTTTAAGAGCAGACTTACTATTAGCCACAGAAATCTTCCGGAAAACTAAGGTTTCAGATTCTAATTTACAAAATACCAGAACAACTACTATAACATCTATGTCAAAAGTGTCGCGAGTCCAGAAAAATCCAGGTAAGCTAGAGAAGAGAGTCTAGGGAAGGACGGACTCCCGGTCAGGGAACTCTCTGTTCCTATCCTAGTCTCCCACGGATAATACCTCATGATAGGCACTCCGACTCCATGCTGCGAATAATCACTCAGCAGGCTGAGGCAAAAAATGAACTGCGGCGGATCTGCGATCGCACCTCCCACGATGGAATCATGCACAAAGAGGCGACGGTGCGAGAAGTCTTGCAGACGGTAAAACGCCAAGGGGATAAAGCCCTCTTGCACTATACCGAAGAATTCGATCATCAACGTTTAACCCCTGACCAACTGCGTGTCAGTGGCTCAGAACTGGATGCTGCCTACCAGCAAGTATCCAAGGAACTCCTGGATGCGATTCAGTTGGCAGCACGGCAGATTGAAGCCTTTCACCGACAGCGCGTTCCCAAATCTTGGGTGCAGTTTGGCGATGATGAGGTGGTTCTGGGCAAACGCTACACGCCAGTGGATCGCGCTGGACTCTATGTTCCTGGCGGTCGAGCCGCGTATCCGAGTACGGTGTTAATGAATGCGATTCCGGCAAAAGTGGCAAAAGTGCCTCAAGTCGTGATGGTCACACCTCCGGGCTTGGAGCAAAAGATTAATCCAGCCGTCCTCGTCGCTGCCCAAGAAGCGGGTGTGAGCAACATTTACCGCGTCGGCGGCGCCCAAGCGATCGCGGCTTTAGCTTATGGAACCGAAACCATTCCCAAGGTAGATGTAATTACGGGTCCAGGAAATATCTACGTCACCCTGGCAAAGAAACTCATCTACGGAACCGTGGGCATTGATTCCCTTGCCGGTCCTTCTGAGGTACTAATTATTGCCGATAGTCACGCCAATCCTGTTTATGTCGCCGCCGATTTATTAGCACAGGCAGAACATGACCCCCTAGCAGCAGCAATTCTGATCACGACAGATTCGACATTGGCAAAAAACGTGCAAGCCGAAGTCGAACACCAACTACAGGATCATCCCCGACGCGAACTCACCGAAAAAGCGATCGCGCATTATGGCTTGATTGTCGTCGTCGATTCCCTGGAAACAGCCGCCGAACTCTCTAATGAATTTGCCCCCGAACACTTAGAACTAGAAATTACTGAACCTTGGGACTTACTCAATCAAATCCGCCATGCGGGTGCCATCTTCCTGGGAACATCCACCCCAGAAGCCGTTGGTGATTATATCGCCGGACCCAATCACACCTTACCCACCTCTGGTGCTGCCCGCTACGCTTCGGCGTTAGGTGTAGAGACATTCATGAAGCACTCGAGTCTAATTCAATATTCCTCAACCGCCCTGAATAAAATGGCAGGAGCGATTCAGGTGTTGGCACAAGCCGAAGGATTACCTTCTCATGCAGATTCCGTGCGCTTACGCACCAAAGGCGAAAGGCATTCGGATTAGGGGGAGCTGGGGGAGCTGGGGAAGCTGGGGAAGCTGGGGAAGCTGGGGAAGTTAACTCAAAACTCTACCTTACCTATTGCCCATGACACACCGAGCGTGTTACCGAGCGTGTTACTGAGCGAAGCCGAAGTAAGTCGAGGTAAGTCGAGGTTTTGCCCATTGCCCATTCCCGATTGCCTATTCCCTGTTCCCTAACAAATGACAAATGACCAAGGACAAATGACATTTTGTCAAACCAGTAGACAAAACCTCTGATCAAGAGGGAGAATTCCTATTGCTGGGAGCCGATCGCTCGTAATCACTCATGAGGAGAAATTTTGGTGCTAAAGACGATTCTGGTAGCTCTGGACAGCTCAAAGCCAACCTATCGCTTAATTGAGACCCTAGATAACCTACAAATAACATCAGCCACCAAAATTATCTTGTGCCATGTCATGCCTCCTCAAGACCCTGACATGGACATCCCTGTTGATCGTCCACACCCTTCGGAGGAGTTCCTGTACCAAGAAACCGAACAGCAACTGCAGCTGTATCAATCCAAACTCCCCTGTTCCAGTGAAATTCAAATTGTTAACGGTGATCCCGCCGCAGAAATTATTCGCCTTGCCCATATTTACCACGCGGATTTAATTGTGATTGGCACTCGTGGATTGACAGGCGTAAAGCGAATTTTGCAAGGTTCGGTGAGTAGTCAGGTGGTGGCTGACGCCCCTTGTTCGGTATTGGTGGTTAAGGCTAATGAATAGTCTTATGTCATTGGTCATACTCAAGGGCGCGAGAAGCAAGCTACGTCTGATGTCCTCGGTGAGTTAGGGAACAGGGAACAGGGAACAGGGAACCGGGAATTCAAGAGCGGCTTCTAGTCTGATGTCAGTATTGGTGATTGGGACAATTCTCTCTTATCTCCTCCGCTCCTTTGCCCCCATCTTCTCTACCCCCTGAAATTTCAGTATCCCCGTCAAAATGCTGAACACAAACTCCGGAACAATAGTAGAAAATATGGAGGTTAACAGGGTGCAGCTATTGTGTATAAAAGATGACCGCAGAAACCTTTGATCAACAAATAACCCTATCCCTCAGACGAGTCGAAACGCTGTGGCAACAGGCACACGAATCACTGAAATTGCCAGTACAGGAGTCTTCTGAAACGGAAAACGTGCCAAACCAGCAGCAACATTTATTACTGGAGAGTTTGACCGAACTGTCCCATTCCCTGCAAGAACTACAATTTGCCGCCGGAGAACTACGCCAACAAAATGATAAATTAGCCCAAAGCCAGATTGCCTTGGAAGCGGAACGCCAGCGTTACCGGGAATTGTTTGAGTTTGCTCCCGATGGCTACCTGGTTACTAATCCCGATGCGATCATTGTTGAGGCAAATCAAGCCGCCGCCCATTCACTGAACTTTTCTCCAGAACGTCTGGTGGGCAAATCCTTCGCTGTTTTTGTCGCCACTCAAGAACGACGTGACTTTTATTACAAATTGAGTCAGTTACAACAGGGGGAGTCGATCAATAATTGGCCCGTCCAGATTCAACCCCGTGGTGATACCTCGTTCCTCGCTTCCCTAACCGTCGCGCCTGTGCAAAATCCATCGGGTCAGGTGATTGGATTGCGCTGGCGGTTACAAGATTTGACGATCGCGCGCTATAAAGATGCCATGCAATCTTACCTTCATTCTCAGTTTGGTTCCATTCTGAATCGGACGGTTATCGGTCTAGGACTTCTAGATCATCAGGGGAACCTGATCGAATATAACCCCAAACTTCAGGCAATGGTTGGTTGTCCGGCTGAGGAATTAGCACCCACTTTGATGAGGTGGATGAATTTAGATAAGCCAGGGATGGAATCGGCAATGTTTCGCCAATTAATCGCGGGTGAACGTCATTCCTACCAATTGGAGAAGCCTTTCCACCATCCCGATAGCACCATTGAATGGGGACGGCTTACCGTGGCGCTGGTGCAGGAGACTCCAGACGACTCCATTTCAGCGATTTGTATCCTGGAGGATATTAGTCAGCAAAAACGTCTGAAAGCCGAGCAACAAGAGGCAATTCGTCGTCAACAAGCGATTCAGCAGCAACAAGCGGTTAAACAACAAGCCAGTCAGCCAGAGAAAACGTCTCCTGTTCCCCCTCCTCCTGCAACTCCAGATACCTCAGTCGAACAACTGGGACAACTACTAAATACGATTCTCTCCAATTCTAGTGACTTTTTTCTCGTGTGCGATCGCACGGGCAAATATGTCTATGTGAATCAACCCGCAGCTCAGGCGTGGGGACTTAGCCAAAAAGATTGTATTGGTAAAACCTGGCATGATCTGAAGCTATCCTCTGAACAGATGAAACAGTTGGATATTCAACGGGACATTGTTTTAACCACAGGACAATCTATCTCCGACGAAATTACCTTAACCACGGTTGAGGGAGTGAAGGATTACGAGTATACAATGACTCGCTTGGATCATCTTGAAGGAGACGGCGGTGCCGTTGTGATCACGTTTAAAGATTTGAGCGAACAAAAACAGGCGAGGGTAGCCGCTAGTGAAGCCATGGCAAAAGAAGCGGAATATCGGGTACTCAAATCCCATGTTGACCGATTGGCTTCCGTGGTTACTAAAGAACTCCGTGATCCCCTGAACACAATTTTTTCCCATGCGAAATACCTTGAAAACAATCCCGATTCCGACACGGAGAACAACACCCTTTACTATCTCCAGCGCATCCAAGGAAATGCTCAACGGATCAATCAAATCCTGAATGATCTGCTATTGATTAAAAAGATTGAAGCCAAGCAACTGCGTTTAAATCTCACGAAACTGGATTTAACTCAGTTGTGTCAAGGATTAATCACCCAGTTACAGGAACGTACACCGTCGAAACCTCAGATTAGTTTTGTTGGTTCAGAATCCTGTTATGGCGTAGGTGATGAACGATTGTTGCGTCGGATGTTGACAAATTTACTAATTAGTGCATGGCAATATGCACCAGAGGACAGTCCGATCAAGTTGGAATTGGTGTGTCAAGACGAGAAGATGGTATTTCGTATCCCCGATTTTGGCAGTGGGATGCCGGAATCTGAGCAAAAAGTTCTCTTCAGCGCCTTCGACACCAATCATCAGGGTAATGAGATGACGGGGAGTCATTTAGGGTTGATGCTGGTTAAACATTGTGTGGATGTACAAGGTGGTGCGATCGCGGTAGAGTCTCAAGCAGAAGCCGGAAGTACGGTGACGATTACGCTACCCTTACCGCAACCGAGGCAGAATAACCCCTAGGCGATGACGATGGGGACTAAAATCCCAATCCGATATAACCCTGGTTCTTTCAGGATTGTAGAGACGTAGCAGGCTACGTCTCTACCGTGTTCTGGAGGGGTATTCAACCGAGTTTGAATAAATCATCTGCCATCTACTTTTTGCTGTTGAATTGGGCGTTCGGCTGAAATATCGAACTCAGTTAACCAAATCGTCAAGTTTTTGCTATCATAGCTATCTAGTGACTCGCGGACGTGGCGGAATTGGCAGACGCGCTAGATTTAGGTTCTAGTACCGTAAGGTGTGAAGGTTCAAGTCCTTTCGTCCGCATTTGAGATTAGCCTCATGGAGACAAATTATTGTTATCTGTCTGGTAGTGACAGATTAATGTCATTTTAAGTTCTGCATGATAAAAGCTCAGTTTGTGACCACGAACAGTATAGCTTCGGTTGGACGCGATCGCAGGTTGGTTAAGTTAGATAGAAAACCATGGAACTTCTGATCTTCCTTATCAACAATTCAAAATATTAGATCAGGAGCAAAATCTTGTGTATACATCATCTGAACAATTTGATATACGTCATACAACCTATTTCTTGTGGGGAGCGGATGACCGTGTTTGGGTATATTCTGGTGATATAGGAACTTTTTTCTGGGAAAATGAGCCAGACACAAAAAAATGGCAGCAGCACGTATATGCGCGTAGTGATGTGCCAGCGCCTAGCTATTTAAGGGAGCAAAGACCTAGATTACATCAGCGTTGAACCCTTACTGTTCTCTGTTCCCGGCTACCTGTTCTCAAAAAACGATCGCACGTTGGTTAAGTTTTCCTAAGATGAGTGAAGTGCGATCGCCTGTTTGGGGGTATGCTTAGAGATATTTTCTGCTACCCATCTCATAGACGCGATCGCGCCGACTGGGAGGGACAGAAAAGACCAGCGTCAATCAGGGGAACTTCTGGTAATGTCTTTCCGAGAACCCATCCGCAAACCAAATTTCTCACCTTTGAGTCGGAAGTCCGAGCTGAATCCGTTGCAGCGACGCCGTTTCAAAGTTCCGAAACCCCAGAAACCTGTGGTGCGACGCTCACCGGAGGAACAGAGGGCGTTTTTACAACAGAAACTGGATCAGTCCGCCTTTGTCGGTTACAACGGTCTTAATGTCCCGGTTAATGTCCCTCAAACCCCACCCCCACAACCTGTACAGGAGAAGCCTACTGATGCAGGGTTAGAAGATAACGCTCAACAGCCAGAGGTTTCAGAAGCTGAAGCGCCAGAGAGTCAGGAAGAGGAAACGGTTCAGCGCCAGGAAGGTTCACAAGCTCAATTATCACAGAATCCAGAATCCCCTGAGAAAGAAGTAGAGGGAGAAGCTGTCACCTCTTCTGAACCATCAGCAGCAGACAGTGGAAAAAAGCAATCCCAAAAACCGAATTTACAAGCTCAACTCGAAAGAGTATCTCGTTTGAGTTCCAATTTGCTGAATATTCCTGTCAATACTCCAGGAAAAGAACCACCGTCAATGCCAGAGGCTGAGACAACTTCAGAGCAGGGAGAGGAGACGATTCAGCGAGATGAAGTTCCAGAAGAAAATGTATCACAGAATCCAGAATCCCTTGAGAAAGAAGTAGAAGAAGAAGCTGTCACCTCTTCTGAACCATCAGAAGCAGACAGTGGAAAACAGCCATCCCAAAAACCGAATTTACAAGCTCAACGGGAAAGAGCATCTCGTTTGAGTTCCAACTTGCTGAATATTCCCGTTAACACTCAGGGGAAAGAGTCTCATCCGGTGCAGAGGAATGTACTTCAGGATGGGTTAGAACAGTATCACCCCAAAATAGAACAGAGAACTCATTCTGTCTTCAATGGATTAAATCGATTTAACGTTCAGCCATCGAGTCAGCCAGAAACGTTTCAGCGCTCATGTTCCACCTGTGAGCAGGAAAAGAAAGAGGAAGAAGAGAAACACACAGGAACCATTCAGGCGAAAGCTGATATAGCGAGTGCTAGGGGTTTGAATAAAAACCCATTATCGTTACAGGGAGATAACCTCACTCCGACGCTACAAGCTAAGACGATTGAGGAGCAAGAGTCTCCAGCTACATCCAACAAAAATCCGTCTCAAATATCTCTAGATAAGAATTCCCCGCCACTTCCGGCTAAAGAACTTCCACCGCCTAATGCTCAAACAGCCCCAGGTGCAGAATCCCAGCTAACGGAAATTTCACCAGATGTTGCACAAGCCAAGGTGGATAAGCCGTTAGTCACAGAGACAGAGACTCAAGCGGTACAAACACCTGCTCCGGCTGAACCCCAATCATCGAATCCACCCCAAGGGAAAATAGAACCGCCTCCTCAACCAGCACCCACGACAGACGCGAAACCGGAAGCACAAGGTACTGAAACTCAACCTGAAATTGCGCCAGCGCCAAAACCTGAAGCCAAACCCAAAGCACAAGATAATTCAACTGAATCCCCAGCTACCCCAGCACCCACCAAAGAAGCTAAACCAGAGACAGAAGGTTCCACGCCTCAACCCGAAGCCGAATCCGCAGCGACTGAACCTGTAGCCGAACCGGAGTCAAAACCCCCAGAACCCCCTATCGCTGAACCGAATCAGAAAATACCTGAACCTGAATCCTCTGAGATTGAGTCAAAAACAGAATCCACATCGGAACAGTCAACGGAAACGGCGTCACTCACTCCAACGAACCAGGAAAACGCCCAAACTTCAGATAGTTCTCCAAATACTGAAGCAGCAGCGAAGGAAACCCCCGCCACAGCAGCGCCAGAGAAAGCGGAATCCCCCTCTTTAACAGAAGCTTGGCAGATGGCGCAAGCCCAAGTCACCAATGAGGAAGCGTCAGCGCCGGAACCAACACCTGGGGATGGGGATTTGAAGACAACCCTGGAAACGGCATTACAATCGGCACAAGCGCAAATAGCCGCCATTCAGACACCGGAAAAGCCACCAGAAGCCGAGCCAATTTCTCAGGCGATCGCACCCGCTGTGAAAAGCGCTGAACCTAAGACTGCACCTGCATCTCAGGGTAAGGGAGAACTACAGAAACCGTCAGATACAGAGGCTAAATCCTCAGCGACGCCAGCACAGGTATCTCAGACGCCGAAATCGGCTAAACCCCAGCCTGTATCGGAATCGCCTCAGACGGAAAAGCAACCCGAACAATCGGTGGCGAAGGGAGACAAGACTCAGGAGACGCCAACGCCCAAATCACCCGAATCAGAAACCGTAGCCGGAGGAGATGCGATCGCGAAGTCGTCGGATACTCAGGATAAGCCCAGTGTCGAAGTTTCTCAACCCAGTGAACCTGATACCATTCAACGCGCCTGTGCTGCTTGTGAACAAGAGAAAGAAGAGGAGACAGTACAACCTTTACTGATTCAGCGTCAACCGATGGGAATCAGCCCTACCTCTGACTCCCAAGCAACCATTATTCAGGCAAAACTAGAAAATCCGATTGAATGGGCGCGAGGGATTTTAGACGGCTTGCGGGGGGATGCGTCGGCGAAGCAGAGTGAACTTCAGGGAGATGCGGCGGCGAAACAATCAGAGGTGAATCGTCAGGCGCAGGGTAAGAGTGTAGAAATAGATAGTCAGGGGAAAGGGAAAGCCTCTGAGGTTGATGCGGAGGGGAAAAATAAAGCCTCAGAACTTGATGCCGATAGTCAATCAAAAGCCTCTGAAATTGATGCGGAGGGGAAAAATAAAGCCTCAGAACTTGATGCCGACAGTCAAGCCAAAGCCTCTGAAGTTGATGCAGAGGGGAAAAATAAAGCCTCAGAACTTGATGCCGATAGTCAAGCCAAAGCCTCTGAACTTGATATAGAAGGGAAGACAAAAGGGAGTGAATTACAAACCGAAAGTCAAGGGAAAGGGGAAACCCTGACAACTGACAGTCAAACCAAAGGGTCAGAATTAGAAACAGATAGCCAGACAAAAGGTGGGGAACTAGAAGCCGAAAGTCAGGCGAAAGGGAATGATCTAGAAACTGAAGCCACCGCCAAAGGAAATAACCTAGAAACTGAAGCCGAGACTCAGGCGCAGGAATTACAAGGGGATGAGGCAGGGTTTGAACAAGAGGCGGAGAATACCAAGACCGATATTGAGAATCAGGTTAATAATAAGATAACCGAAATTCAAGGGAAAGGGAGTGAATTAACCACAGAACTGGAAAGCAATTGGGCAGGATTAAAAGGGAATGCCGAGGCATCAGTCACATCTCTGGATAATCAGGCAAGTCAACTCTGTGGACGCTATCAGAGTCAAGCCGAAGCATTGATTCAAAATCTCGATAATCAGGCGGGTTCATCGGCGGATATCCAGCAACAGTGGCAAGCCCTTAAAGCCGAAGCACAAGCGGCGTGGACTGATTTTATGGCTCAGGTGAGTCCAGTTACCCAAGGCATTGATCAACAGTGGCAACAGTTTAGTCAATGGGCGCAGACACTCTGGGAACCCCTCCGCCAAAAAGCGGGAGAATTGGCAAGTTGGGTAGAAGGATTGCTGAGTAATGCGAATACTTGGGTGCAGGAACAATGGGCAGTTCTCCAGGGTAAAGCGGCGGAAAAATGGAATGGCTTCCAATCCTCGTTTACGGGTGCTAAAGGTTGGGTAGACGAGAAGGTTAATAGTACGGAGAATTGGGTTAAGGAAAAATCGAAGAGTACCGAGAATTGGATTCAGGACAAATCGAATAGTGCCGGGAATTGGATTAACGAGAAAACTAATGGCGCGAGGAATTGGATAGGAGAGAAAGCTACCTCAGCCGGAAATTGGATGGGTGAGAAAGCCAATGGTGCTAAAAATTGGATGGGTGAGAAAGCTACCTCAGCCGGAAATTGGATGGGTGATAAAGCCAATGGTGCGAGAAACTGGATGGGCGATAAAGCACAGGCGGCGGGGAGTTGGATGGGTGAAAAAGCCAATGGTGCGAAAAACTGGATCGGGGAGAAAGCCACCTCAGCCGGAAATTGGATGACTGAAAAATCCAATAGCGCTCGCAGTTGGATTAGTGAGAAAGCCGGGAGTGCGGGGAGTTGGTTGAATCAAACCAGCAATTCTTTATTAACGACACTCAGTCAAAAAGGCAGCAGTTTTGTGTCGGGTATCCGTAATACAGGTAGCTCGATTCTCCAGTGGTTAGGTGGCGAAGTGGGTTCCCTGATTTCGGGTGTTCAAGGGGCAAAAGATGGAGCCGTTTCCGGTTTAAGTGGGGCGATAGGTAAGGGTACGAGTTGGCTTCAGGGGAAAAGTAGTAGTGTTGTTAATTGGGTAGGTGAACAAGGTAGCAGTGCAGTTAACTGGGTGAAACAAGAGGGAAGTCGTGCGAAGAGTTGGTTAGGGGAGAAAGGGAGTAGTGCGACGAATTTTGTTAAGGAGAAGGGAAGCGATGCGGTTAGTTGGGTTGGTGACACCAGTCAACGTGTATCGGGTTGGGTACAGCAAAAGGGAAGCGATGCCAAAAATTGGATTGGTGAGAAGAGTCAAGGTGCATCAAGTTGGGTGCAGCAAAAGGGAAGCGATGCCAAAAATTGGATTGGTGAAAAGAGACAAGGTGCGGCGAATTGGGTTAAGGATAAAGGTTCTAGCGCGAAGTATTGGGTACAGCATCCCGGTGAGTTGGGACGGAATTTGTTGCAACAGGCAAAGGATGGGATAAAGGGTGGCTGGGATGTGATCAGTACCGAGTTCGGGAATTTAGGGAGTCGGGTACAAGAGAAAGTTAGTTCGTTATCGGGTTGGGTGAATGATAATCTGATTCAGCCTGGTAAGAATTGGGTGCAGGAGCAGTGGGGTAAGCTGCAAAGTTGGATTCAGAAATTTATTTTCAATCTGCCGAAGTATTGGGCTGTTTTAAAAGAATTTTATATGGCGAACCTGCGTCCCATCCAATGGGGCAAGGAACCAGAAAAAGAAGGTATAACAACTAAATACGCCTTCGTCAAGAAAAACGAAGCAGGCTGCATAGATTCCGGTGCAGGAAATTTCCACGGGAAGAACGAATACGGCAGCTTAGAGAACAACACTTTTAGTGGTAGTTTTGGATGCTGGCAAAATGAACGTCCAAATAATCAAAACAACGATACCCGATGGGGTATAAAAGGTGACTATCAGCAAATAAAAGGCGAATTAGCCTTGGCTAAGTTAGGAGCTAAGATGTTAGGATTACCACCAGAATTCGTCTTAAACGGTGGCTTAAATGCTAATAGTGCTAGCACTGAATTCAGTATTGGTAGTGATGGTTTTACAGCTGAATTGCCAGGATTTAACTTCGGTGAAGTGTCAGGAGAAATTGGAACTAGAAACTCTAATAGTGATGTTGATCAAACATTTGATATGGGCTTAAATGCAGGTTATGGTTTTGATAAGTTTGGAGTTGGTGGTTTACGTGGTCATTGGGGTGACACGGATAGTGATGGAAACAGGGAGGTTGGGTTTGGTGCTGATATAGGAATTTACGGAGTTGTAGGAGGATCGTTTGATATCAAGACTGAAGATCCATTACGTACTCAACTCATACTCCAATATCCCTGGCTAACCCCTTTGATATTATCTTCTAAAGAGAACATAACTAGGGAGCATCCCCATTTGGCACGTTTGCTCTTGGGGCTAAAACACTTTAATCCCTGATCCTCGTGCCAAAGTAAGCCGCCGAGATAGCGCTGAAGTAGGCTTTCATTTGTATGGAGGGTAGTTCTGGAGTTTGCTTCTATGAGATAAAGTCTATTTACAATAAGTGAACATTATGGAAGATATCAACATTCAAAATCAAACCGACCAAAACCCAACCCCCACCCCCTCTAAAACCTTACAACAAGAATACCAAGAAGCCTTATTAAAATCTGGCATTCAAGCCGCTAAACTACTCAATGAGTTAATCGAATTAAAATTAATGCCAGATCCCCGCGCTAAAGAAATGGCTGATTTGGCTTTAGAGGTGATCAAAATAATTCATTCAGCCCCTGAAGAAATTGTCAACTTCAAAGAAAACAATGACAATTCTTAAGGGTAACATATAAAATCAACTAAATTGGCAATCTATCAACCCTTGGATTAGCCTTTTGGCGATGCAATTACAGGAAAACTCCCAATGTGACACCTGAAGACATTCCCTCAACACAACCCATTTTTGCCGCCATCGTCAATTTCTTCACAGAAGACAATTGGCACTATGCCCACCTAGAAAAACAATCAGTCTTACGCCTAGCGTTTAAGGGCAAAAATGACCAATACGACTGTTATGCCCAAGCGATAGAATCACAGCAGCAGTTTATCTTCTACTGCTTATGCCCGATTAAAATTCCCAAATCTAAGCGTCGAGCTGTAGGAGAGTTTCTATCGAGAGCCAATTATGGCATAATTATCGGCAATTTTGAGTTAAATTTCGATGATGGGGAGATTCGTTACAAAACTAGCACGGCTGTCAAAAATCACTTGCTTGATTCAGACACCATCAAACAGTTGGTTTACACCAATGTGAACATGATGGATGAATACCTCCCCGGTATCATCGCTGTCAAGAGTGGAGTGTCGCCAGCCGATGCGATTTCTGACGTTTGAAGGGGAAATTCCAACCTCATAAGAATGGCACTGAATTAAGCTGTTCGGCATTTAAACCATAATGTCAAGAATGGCAAAATCGTTGTAGTGCGAGCATCTTGCTCGCTACCCATTAGCATCTTGCTCGCTACCCATTCCCAATTTAAATGCGTGACAGCTTAAGACAAATGGCACTGACTTTAGAGTTTGTAGTAAGTGCTGTCTTCACTTCTGGCACGCTTCGTGCCTACTACGAACCCAGCTTAAGTCAGCAACATTCAGCTTAAGATTGGTGGGCAATGCCCACCCTACGGTATATCAAACTAAGATATGTCAATATCGCTCTTTGGTTACTTTCAACTAGACTAGAACTGTATTGAACCTCTCAGATAAGCAATATGTCTCTTAGCGAACTTTTACCCACTGTTAGTCAACTCTCTCATCAAGATAAACTTCGACTTATCCATTTTCTGCTTCTTGCCGTTGCTAAAGAGGAAGGATGCAGCCTAGAACCTGTAGGCAATAGTGATTCAGCTAATGCACTTTTGAATCAATTGGCATCAACAGAAGCCGTTGTCTGGTCTCCTCAAGCAGATCAGGCAAGTGTTCAAGCCTTGTCGGATCTTTTGGTGGCGGCGCGGAGAGAAACTAATGCTTAATGGTCAACGATTCCCGTTCATTGAGCGCATAAATAGCCTTGGACTTTCGAGTGTCATGCCATATTTGCCTATCATTCTTGTCAATGGAAGCTGCACTGTCGAGGTAATGGCACTTGTAGACACGGGTGCAAGTGTCAATGTTCTACCTTACGAGATTGGTGTACAGTTAGGGGCAGTCTGGGAAGAGCAAACTGTTCCGATTCAGTTAAGTGGAAATTTAGCTGATCACGAAGCACGAGGCTTGGTGGTATCGGGTATCGTTATGCCGTTTTCGCCTGTCTTATTGGCATTTGCTTGGACTCAATCAAGAGATGCGCCTGTAATCCTGGGACATACAAACTTTTTGGCGGAATTTAATGTGTGTTTTTATCGCCATGAGTTAGCTTTTGAGGTTTGTCCAATAGACAAATGAACACAACAGATGTTCACGCTTTAGGGCGCAAGCCTTGCGCCCCTACAGTTTCTGGGTGTAATACCAAATCAGGGAAACGCCATCCCCTTTCCCTTGCAAATTGCAAAAACTCTGTAGAGATTTGTCTATCTACTCCTCAACATTTCCCCCTCATCCCCTAACCCCTTCTCCCAACCCCCCTCGTTCCCCCCTACAAGAGGGCTGACAGGTGTAGGTTTTTTACTTTAGGGTGGGGATAAGACAAGGGAGACAAGGAAGGAAAGTAGACAAGGAAGAGAAGAATTGTATAGCTCAAGAAGTATTCGGAGTAAAAACTGTTCGTGGAAATAAACCATTTAA
>NZ_JAVKEA010000247.1:0-31002 GCF_040221695.1 Coleofasciculus sp. E2-BRE-01
GCCGGATATCTCTGGGGAAAATGAGGGAGTTAAAGACGAGTAAAACTTTTCGGTCATAGTTAAATTAATTCCTCTTAATTAACTTCAAACTACATTTGCGTAACATTTACGCAAATTTAGTTTTTTTGTCCAAAGTCCAAAGGCAACAGGAAGAGCCAGATAATTCTCTACAATGTTCAGCAGCCGTTCTTCCAGTCCCCAGTGGAAAAGCTGAGGATATTCCATGAGCTGATCAGGTGGAACTTTAATCAAATAGTCTTTGGGGTTGCTCGGTGAAGCGGCTAGGATTTTTGGTAATAGAGTTTGAGACGCATGGATTAGTTGACAGGTTAAGGGAATCTGTAAGTTGTCTAACGAGGTGACAAAAATTCCTTCCTGTTCCAGTGAATTGACAATTTCTAAGTCACACCGAGAAAGGATGGGTTTATGGGTGGCATAGGCTTGTACGGCTTTATGACAAGCCCGCTCACGGCGAATTTTGAGGGGGTTTTATTTGAGAAAATTCTCTTAATATTTTATGGCGAATTCGGGTTGAAAATTGACGCATTTGGTTAATTTGAGTCGCTCGAAAAATTGGGTAATCAGGATAAATAAAACAAAAAATTACATCATAGAATACACAAAATGGGTAAAATTTATTCCCTGCTCCCAGACGTGCCATGGCACGTCTCTACAGCAGAACTTTACGCACCTGTTGGGCAATATTATGCCAGTTGAAATTGCGGCAAGCATAGTCTTGACAAATGGTTCGAGAGGGCATGGAGATTTCTCCGGTGAGTAATGTTTGTAATTTTTGGGCGATCGCGTCTTCATCGGCTGAGTCTGTGATCAGTTCCGGAGAGAAGGGGGCTAAAATTTCTGGCATTCCCCCCACAGGCGTACACAGAACCGGGGTACCCGATGCCAGAGATTCCAGTACAATTAAGCCAAATCCTTCCAGAGACTGACTGGGAATCACCGTCAAGTCAGCGGCTTGATAGGCGATGGGTAAAAACTCATCGGGTAAATACCCTAGGAATTTAACGTGATTGTTGAGTCCTAATTCTGTGGCTTGTTTTTCCAAGGATTCTCTGAGGGTTCCTTTCCCCGCGATCGCTAACCAGACATCAGGAATCTGAGATATGATTTTTGCCAGGGCAGTTAAGAGGATATCAATTCCCATGCGCTGAACCAGGCGACGGGGAGTAAACAAAATCATCCGATCTTGATGCCAGTTGAGCTGTTCTCGCGCCTGTTGACGGGATAAGCTGGGTTGAAATCGATAGGTATCGACACCACCGGGAATGATGTGAATTTTGTGCCAAGGAATCTGATAATACTGGTGCAAGATTGTACCAAAGGCGTGACTGAGGACGATGAAGCGATCGCACCGATTATAAACCCGCTGTTCCATCCACCGCTTGACGAATACCGCTAGATTGTTGCTACCTGCCAGATGACTCTCCATTGCCCAAGGGCCATGAAAGGTGAAGGTAATGGGTACTTTTTCCGGTAAGAGGGATAACAGAGGCAAACTGTAGAGGGCAAAATGCAGGTTTATCGCATCCGGGGGCGGCGCTTGTCGGTTTAAAAATTGGCGGCGGGTTGACCAAAGCCGTTGCCACAAGGGACTATCAGGTTCAGCAAAGTTCGTTAGTTTTAGGGGAGAGTTGGCTGGAGTTGGCGGGAGTCCCACACCGCACAATTCCACCGTATCCTGTCCAGCAGCGAGGTTGTGGGTTAGTTCGTATACATAGCGATCCAGTCCACCTGGCATTTGGGGTAACCAGCCATTGCCGATACAGAGAATATAGGCAGATTTTGCCGTAAGATTACTCATGGTAATTTGTGCAAGACTCCGGATCAGATTGAGTTCCATTTAACGTTTCAGCAATGTACTGACCCACCACTGTTTCCGAGCATTTGGTTTGCCACCAGTTCAACGCTTCCTGATGTAACCTCTGGATTAAGGATGGATCATTCGTCAGCTTTTCCAATACCGCCTCTAACTCACTCCAATCTTGAATCTGAATCGTCGGCGCTCCATTATAAAACCATCGTGAGGGTAAAGCTTCAGTTACGACAACACAACCATATCGGAGTGCCTCGAAAAAACGATATGTCTCAAAAGACGTTCCTCTAGGAACCAGACATATTTTAGTATCCATCATTTTTTCGGAATAGCTGCTGGCATCTTGGTGAGTTGTGGCATGAAAACCGCGTGTAATTGATAATTCAAATTTTAAATTTTGGTATTTCTCCTTAAGCTTATCGACAATCACAATCATTTTTTGACGAGAAACAATTTTCGGGTCTTTCAACCAATATTTTAAGGAATTTTTGCTATATTTTTTTTGAGCTAAACTGCCTGCAAAGAATACATCATAACTCCTAGTTTCTATAGTCTTAATGGGTAGATCTAACTGTTTGTAGTAACCAAGTGGAATATCATAAATTGGTGGCAACTTAGCCAGAGATGAAGGTAAATTTTTAATCACCTGAAACCCATAATTGAACAAACCGGGTAAACGTGCCACCGAGATCAGCATAAATTGACTGAGGGTGAGAACGTTGACGTAGGACTGATTGAGCAGGGGATTACATCCCAGACTACGGCGCGTACCATAGCATTTAAACACAGCACGTACCTGATTAAAATAGCGGGGGATACGACACCACTCATCTCCTTGGACAACAGCGACCACATTTTGTCCGTATGATGGCAGCTTAGAGATATCCCAGGTGAGGTAAAAGGTTAAACCCTGTACCTGCAAATTCTTCTCCATCGCCTGAAATACCTTCCCAAAGTAAGCACACTCAGGAACAATATGGCAGTCTTCTTGCCAAGGATTCCAAGCAATGGGTTCTCGATTTTTGGAGCAGACATAGTACTGGTTAGAAATCATAATTTTACCAGGGATATCCCAGTTTAGACATTGTTGGTTCCATGATTTCCTTGATCTCTTTAAGTATGTTTGGATCTAATGAATCTTTCCACTTATTCGTTCGCGATGGGTCGGCTGTTGACCGGGCATAATTGATGATCGGCTCAGGAGAATCGAGTTCAGCAAAATTCGTAATTTCTTCAATTTTCTCCTGCGGCGAACTGACCAAATCTTCATAGCGTATTTCTAGATAATTTTCTGGAGGCAACTTTCTGCCTTCAGCAATCGCTATTTCCATTGTTTCAGACCACTGTTTTGCCAGCAATGCTTCGCGGGAATATTGGTTGACCCATTCTTGCCATCCTGGGGGTCTTGCACCCCAGTAGTCTAAGGGGATACCCAGCATTCTTTTGAGACGAGATGTGATCCGGGGCAGAAATACCGACCATTCCAAAACTGGGACTTCTTTGAGTCGAGAATAGGCTTCCTTCCAAGGGACATTCTTGGGGCGATTCAATTCTTTTTTCGTAGAATTAATTACGGAACGACCATCCCGGAGTACCATAATAATTTTGGCATCCGGGAAGACTGCCTGTATAAAAGAAATGCGTAGACAATTCCTAGGCGTCTTATCGCAAATTCGTTTTTTTTGATATTTTTCCAGGTAGTCAGAGAATCTTTTTTGAATATAACGTTTAATTTTGGGATTCAGATCGTTCTCGGTGAGCTGATCATTTGTTTTATGGGTATTTCCCCACATCCAAATATTACTAATTTCTGCCCAGCAAGCGAGATCAGGATGTTGGTCAAAGGCTTTGCCTAACCACGTTGTTCCTGAACGGGGAGCGCCGAGAATAAAAATAGGTTTTTCAATTGGCATAATCACCGTCTAATTCAACTCCAAGATAAGTGGTAAAAACGTAATTTCTATGACCATTTATTCCTTTGATGTTGCGGCAAAGACTGTCTCAACTGGATCAGACGTTGATGGTGGTGATACTGATGAGCGGCTAGACCGATGCCTAAAAACCCCCAAAGAATTGTACCCGATACGCCCAGCATTGGCACATTGATCGGCAGTCTGACCACGGCACTAATCACAGCGGCACGAGCGCCAATAGCAAAGGGATCGAAACCCACTTCAGAACTTTTAAACAAGCTAAAAATCAGTAATAGCATTCCTCCCATATAAAAAATAGTGCCAATCCAACCCAACTGAAAAAGCATCACTAAAATCGAGTTATCCGTCGCTACACCACCGATTCCCAAACCCACAACACTGCTCAGTGCATCTCCAAATACCATTTTAAAATAAGCCTGTCTGTTCTGAAAACTATTGTCATCTCCAAGACTGGAAAAGGTTTCCAATCGCTCACTAATTTTTTCGGAGAAGGGTTCTAGCGTCGATAAAGGAATAACCAGAATTAGAATCGCCAAAAGGGTAATAATTAAACTGATGCGCTGCTTTGGCTTCAGAGAACTGATCAGCGTCAGTAATCCTGCCAACCAACCCAGCCAACTCGAACGGGCAAAGGTGAGCAATAAGCCTGAATAACCAGCGACTGAAGCCAGCACCTTTAAACCGTTTTGTTGATAATTACTTAATAACAGTAGCAAACCTGCTGCCATCATCGCCGCAAAAGGTTCGGTAGAATTGAGTGTACTCCACACTCGGAATCCAAAAGGTTCAGGAGTGCCAGACGTTG
Source organism: Coleofasciculus sp. E2-BRE-01 (assembly GCF_040221695.1). Classification (NCBI taxonomy): domain Bacteria; kingdom Bacillati; phylum Cyanobacteriota; class Cyanophyceae; order Coleofasciculales; family Coleofasciculaceae; genus Coleofasciculus; species Coleofasciculus sp. E2-BRE-01. The sequence continues at coordinate 4,571 of NZ_JAVKEA010000247.1, forward strand.
ACAATCCTGAATTAATCAACCAAAATCGATCCCACTCCGGGACGATCACATACTGTATGATTCCATACACTCCCATCACCAATACACCCCAGACAAAAACGCGCTGAATATTTTGGCGGTAATCGGGGTAATTGCGCCAATTCAAAAATAAGTGATATCCTAACAAGATTGGTGCTAGCCACTCCAACGAGGCGAGGCAAGCCGCAACGGGAGTCTTGGAAATAAATCCCACACAAAAGCTATAAAATACACCGACAATCGAGAGAACAAAAGGTAAGCTACCTTGGCGATGAGTTTTGGGAAGATTTTTCCAAAGGGTTGTTAGAGTAATTAACGTAACTAGGAAAGGGGCTAACAGAATCGGGCTGGGATTGCTAAAGCCACTCCGATAATCGGCTAAGCGACGGACAAAAGGTGTCAAAAACCACATCCACCAACTAAAACCAATGTAAAGGACTGGATAGCGAAAATATAGGAACAAGCCGACGGCGAAAGCCCCCACTGGAAAAGCAAGGTTCAGTATCTTGCCAGCACCTGCCAGAATACACAGCGCACAGAAGAAGACAAGTGCTAAGATAGCTGTCCAAGCGGGCGCGGGTTGCAACTCCAGGCGAAAACTTGCAGGTAGTGGTCTATCGCTCACTGAATATCTCCCCAGTCAAAGCAGTTCAAGGTTTTGATTTAACTACGGTTCCAGTGAGTTAGGTCATGCCCAATCAGAGTACTGAGTTGTTCTACTTCTGAGGTAAACCTCTTGGTCAGATATTGACGCAGCTCAGTGTCCATAGGCGGACGGCTGGCTTTTTTTACCATAAATTTTTTGTGAATTTTAACGAAAATTTTGTGTAAAAACATTTGAACATGAGATGAAAAGGGAAGGAACTTAAATACTCTACCGGCTCTAAAAATTGTTCTTATAGTTCTTTTATAAGCCCGGAATAAAGCCATGTGTTTTACTTGAGATGTCGTTCGATATCGAGTAAATTCAGTTGGAGTGTTTTGTTGCTCAATGCCGAGAAATCTTAATGTTTTTTGATAAACATTAGCGGTATCTTTGATAAAGTCATCAAAAATAATAATCTGAACCCGTTCTTGACCAAAAACATCAAAGTATCTTTGAATTTGCTCTGTAAATTTGGCAACTTCACTATAAAATAGTAGAGAGGATCTGGTGCAATCTTTGGGAATACGTTTTCCTTGTTTACGGTCATTCTCCGCCTCGATAGCCCTTTTAAAGTCTCTGATATCTTCGTCTAACTCTAATACACATTGATTATGATAAGAGTATAAAAAATCTACCGGATTTCTAAGCATTATGATTATTTTGGCATTTGGATTAAAATTATAGATTTCTTTGGCGGCTATTTTTGAATATAGATATAACGATGAACCTTCTCCACAAATTCTGCCATCGGCATCGTCAAAAAACTCCAAATATTCTTCAATGCTTCTTCTTGGCTTTGTCGGTTTTTCGATCAAATCATAACTAAATTGGTTAGGCTCTTTGAATTTGGATATAAAAACATCTGGGTGTTGAGCCAGGTATTTACAAAGGGATGTTGTTCCACATTTCGGTGCGCCGACAATAAAAAAATCTGGTTTATTCATGAATGATAAGGTGTATGAATTAATTTATACTCTCAACTTCTTCAAAGAGACTCAATATCTAGACATTCTTGCTCATCCTTGACTCTTGCCAGGTTGACCACCCTTGCCATCGTCCTTGTATGGACGCTAACCATTGTTGTCCAGCTAAAGAACCTTGACTGGGTAAAAATCGCAACCATTGCACAAAACCAGGATACTTTCGGGTTCCCACTAAAATTGCCCACACTATAAAAATAATCCGCTGTAAACGTGGCAAATGTTCTAACAACGCTAAGGTTTCATTATGGACAGCATTGGTTAAGGCAATGGGATTAAATTGATGGCGTTGGTCTTCGTCAAAACGCGGTGCTGGATAGTGATTGACGACAACATCGGGATCGTAAATTAACTTCCAGCAATTTCGTTTTAATGCCAAACAAAAGAGAACTTCAAAGTCTACCTGCGCCCCTGTCCCACGCATTCTTTTGTCAAAGCGTAATGCTTTAATTGCACTCTGACGAAAACTCATATTCACTCCCTTAAAAACATCAACCTCTCGGGCGGTACCGATACCAAGATGATGATTGCCAATTAAGCGTCCAAACCATTGCAGGCGACCAACAACCTGCTTAGTTTCAGTCGTCCATAGTTCACCGTGGTAATAAATCATGTCACGCCCCCCGACACCACCAATGCGCGGATCAGACAGAAAATGATGTTCAATTCGTGCCAACCAATCGGTATGGGGAGCCGCATCGTCATCGGTAAAGGCAATGATATCTCCCTGGGCAACGTCCAAACCTGCATTCATTGCCGCCACTACTCCTGGCACCTTTACTTTTACAGTACGTAATGGCAGAATGTTAGGGTCAAAGGTTTCAAAGAATTGCCACGTTTCCGTATCTGTGTCACGAATAATCACCAAGACTTGATTGGCGGGTCGGGTTTGCTTTTGCAGCGCCTCCAGACAGCGTTTTAGGTCTGGCAGGCGTCGATAGGTGGGTATGGTAACGGTGATAATCATTAATATTTTTTAAATAGTTTGGTTGTGCTAAATACTAATAAAATAACGATTAATTAAAACCCAATGATTTAAATAGTTTAACATACTTATGTGCCATATTTGCCCAGCTATGTTGTTCAGCTTTCCGGCGGGCAGCTTGACCCATTTGTTTTCTTTTTTTTGGCGTTCTTGTGAGGATTGTTAGGGCTTGGATCAACGCCTGTGTATCATCCGGATCAGATAAAACGATGCCACAATCTGGGGTAACAATTTCTGCACCACCTGCTGTGGCGGCGGTAATCACCGGGAGTCCAGACGCCATAGCTTCCAGCAGCACCAGAGTGCAAGCTTCATATCGCGAGGGAAACACAAATAAATCCACAGCGTTCATGATTTCAGCAATATCGCTGCGATAGCCGAGAAAATGAACTCGTTGACTTAGATTCAGCTTTTGGGTGAGCTGAGGATAGGGACTTCCGGCTGTACTTCCAGCAACGGCTAGGTGTAACTCAGGCACCTCGACTAAGGCGTGCAGCACCGTATCTAAGTTTTTTCGAGGGGTGCGGATGTCTCCAGCAAAAAACGCCAGGGTAACGGCTTCGGGAAGACCCAGTGGAGTGCGATCGCGTCGTGTGGGACAAAACTCTTGCAAATCAACCCCATTTAAGATCACCTGAATAGACTGGGATGGGATTCCCATCTCTATCAGTTCCTGCTTAACCTTTTGTGAAACCGCCACAACTACTTTGGCTTGAATAAATGCCTGTTTTTCCCACCCAGCATTCAGCTTCGTGTAAAGCCACTGATAGAACCCATAGAGATCACGACGGATACGCCAACTATGCACAGGCGATCGCAGCCAGGAACTGTGGACGAAATGCACGGCGTTAATATCTCCGGGACTACTGCTGATTGCGCCATTAACTTTGACCACATCCAGTTCATCCCGGTGTTTGCTTAACCACTCAGCACTTCGCCAAGAAAAAACTAGATTTCGTAGCAATGCTGTGGGCAATTTTTGGACAGAGATATTAATCCACTGCACCTGACTATTTTGTTGCAAGTCGAGCGCAATCTGACTGGCGATGAGGGTGACGTGATCACCGAGACGGATCGCTTCTTTGACGACTTCATAATTGACTCTGCCTTGACCATCGCCTTTATCCACACTATGGGTGATGATTCCAAGTTTCATACGCGATTAACCTTATCATTACTCCAGCATAATTTAAGCATTTTGCAAAGTTCAATTTTATATCTATTAATTCACTTATTTTCGTGTTTTATTGTTAACAATTGATCGCCGAAAACGTTATTAAACTCCTGCAAGTCACCATCTGGCCAGAAAACTTTCACTGAATCCACATTTTGATGTTTACCGAGTCCAAAGTACAAACGATAATGCCCCTGAGAGTAGTGAGAACCTTCTGACTGACCAACTACCTGAAATTGAACCCTGTCGTCGGGCGTAGTAACCTCAATGTGCGCTCCAATAGCTTGGCGATTTCCAGGCAGTCCTATAAGATTAATCTGAAGCCAGTGATTTGTAGCACTCCTATTCTGATAAAGATCTAAGTTCCAGAAAGAAAAAGAGGTTTTGATCAATGAGGGGAATATTTTTTTTAACCCTCTATTAAATATAGAGTCATGATAATCTCTCGCCATTAGTAGATCTCTGTAACCATCATTATCAACATCCAACCAAGTGCATCTAGCTTGAATTAATGCTTGGGAAAACTTAATTTCAAGCGCGTGCGTTCTTTTGAATTTATGATCTTCTTGTTGGTTATACAATCCATCAGGCACAAGATGTAAATCCATTAAACCATCATTGTCATAATCAACCCAGTTAGCGGTCAGAGCTTCAGAAGGCAAGCCTACTTGTCGTGGTTCAATAATTTCATATTTACCCTCTTTATTAATAAGCAGAGTATTTCTCTGTGGTGAAGCAGCAAATACATCTAAATCGCCATCTGCATCATAGTCAGCAATTGTCAACTTGTTACTATCAATGAACGTCTTCGCTACACTTCCAGTATTTGAACCAATTAACTGTGGTTCAAATTTTCCAGCCTCATTAACGTATAACCAAAAAGCTTCTTCGTCTACCCAAAAAAAGTCTATATCTCTATCTCTATCAGCATCTAGCCAGAAAAATGTTCCCATTTCCTGCATATCAAGATTTACTTCTGTTGCAACATTAATAAATTTTTCATTCTTACCCTGGCGATACAACTGATTAGAATGAGCATGAGTTTCACCACCGAGTTCAAAACACATAATGTACAAATCAAGAAGATTATCACTATCAAAATCAACCCAAGCAGTCTGCATTCCTGGACACCCGTTCTTAGTAATGTCTAATTCCTCTATGGGCTTCTTTTCATAATTCAAGTCACCTTGAGAGATAAGCAATTCATCACTATATGATTCAGGTAGTTTATCTATTCTCCCCTTAAGACCGCCGCGAACTATAAACACATCAGTAATACCATCTTGGTCATAGTCTGCCCAAGCCATACCATGACGATCTCTTAAATAAAAAGAAAAGTCGTGAGAACTTGGATTTACTCTTTTGTTTCCAATGTATACTTGTTCAAGGGGAATTTGTTTATCAAGCTGAAAAGAAAATGGAATGCTTACGTTATTTGGGGTAAAACTAAAGTTGGAATTTTCGCCTTCAGTAGTAAACTTTATGGTAGTTGCCTCCGCTCCAGAAGCTAATTTATACTCTTTTACATCCAAGTCAAATGAATGTTTTTTTTCTATCTTTACAGGTGCAGAAAAATCAATCATTCCATGTATTTTATCAAGGTTTTTAGTTTGATGAGTTTTTATAACTAAGCTCCTTTCCTGCCAATAAATATAAATTCCTGATGTATCCATTAATGGTTCAGTTCCAGAATACTCTAGACCTGGAAACTCAGGATCTTGATCAAGCCTAAACTTAGAAAGCATATTATCAGTAAATTTTCCACGATCATTGCCAAGCGAAATAAACTGACCATGATTATGATTAGAAGTAAATATATCTAAAATATTGTTAGATTCTATATCTACAACTCCCAGGTCAACCATTTTAAAAGCATTTTTCACTACCAAGCTGTGTGTAAACCAGTTTTTACTTTTCACGGAAAGGTTTATCTCCTCATTGGCTGGCTGTAAAAATATAAAGTGAGCAGTAATAACTATAAGTAAAGTACAAGTGACTAACGTTAGTCTACTTACTGTAGTTAACTGGCATATTTTCCGCAATAAAAAAATTAACTTATTTAGCATTTCCTTTCTCGATATTTTAAATTAATAGTAAATCCTAATCCTAATCCTAATCCTAATCCTAATAATTAGCCTTTTATTCTATCCATTTAGACAGATCTCGCTGAATTAAATCCTGAACTTTCAGGATGTCTTTTCGGTAGATTTCAACTAACTCTTGACGTACTTCTAATGGCAAATGTGGCATCGGCTCTAAATTTAGCTTTAATGCCTTGCTGCGGATGTAATTACGCCATGCCTGAAAAAAAAATGGTTTGAGGAGAGACTTAAGAAAGTTATTCCTTTTAAAAAGGTAGATTAATAGCCTGCTTTTGGGCTTTCCAGATTCATTTTGTTTAGTTAAATCTGGAATAAAACTATCATCCACACCTAAAAAAATAAAAATATCTTGAACTACAGCAATCGAGTTACTTTTAAGATCTTCATAAAGGTAAATTTTAAGCTGCTGTTTACTAAAAATCTCAAAATACCGCTTTAGCTGCTCATAATAAAATCCACTTTCTCGGTAATGCCAAAGATGAGGCCAATTATCAAGTATACGTGCTTTTTCTTCGCGAAGAGCCTGGAGAAAAGTCAGGGTTTCGTATCCGTCTCTGGTTAAATGAGAAAAGCTTGAATAAGCTCTTTCAATTGGATCGCGAAGAATTGCTATGAGTTTAACGTCTGGTATATAGTGTTTTATAAGCTTAGGAGCTCTGGGATCATAAAGGTAGATAGTAGAAGCTTCACCAATAGCTATTTCATTCGTAACTTCATTAAATAAATTACAATATTCATTATAATTAGTAACTGAAGTTTTATTAATCCCCTGAGCAGGACCACGAAAATCTAACTGAATATCTTTTAACGCAAAAAACCTTGGTTCTTTCCTAGTAGTCATAAAAATCTGTGGGTGTTGTTTCAAATAGTAATACAGTGAAGTTGTTCCCGCTTTAGCTGCACCTATCACTAAAAAGTTAGGTAATCTCATAGACATTATTAACCTATTTTTATATTTTTTGGACTTACTATTTTTTTCTTAGTACTATATTGGGCTTTGGATAAAATGCTTTTAAGCACTACGTACAAAGTTTTAATTTGTAATCTTTGCGCTATATGCATTGTAAAACTCATATTTATTTATCCAAAGTCAAATGACTATAAGTATCCATACATTTTAAGCTCTTCCTTAGCAATTTTTTCTGCATGTTTAATTTCTTTGTAATTATGTTGCTTCTTATAAATACCCACTGAGCTTATTTTAGCTTGTTTGAAATTTTCTTGAATCTGATTATTCATACTACAGCCAAAGTGTTCCACTACTGCTTCTCCATGCTTAAGGGGATCTTTCACTAAATCTTCGTACTTTAATAACATAACTCTACCACTAGAAATAACTTCTAGACGAGAAAAGAACTCATAACAGCGGCTCACCATTTCTTTCCACATCCAAATCGCTCTTACGTAAGGTGTAGCCGCCAGAAATTCTGCTTCTAAACCTGGATCAACCCACCAGGGAACATAACGGTGATCATATTTACGACCAAGAGGGACTTCGGCTGTCCGCAAGTGGGTTAACTTTTCATCCGTCAATACATCGTATTTTCGGATCAGAGAATCGGCACAATCCCGACCATCGCGGTAGATATGGACAATGCGACAATTGGGTAAAGCGTTGTAGGTAAATTCTGGGGCAAAACTGAGAAAAGGCTCTTTATAAATGATCCGTTCGATGACTCGTTTTCGTTGCAACGCCTGAATCAGTTCTGTTGTCCCCATCGACTGAGTGAGCCATCTGTGGATTGCCGAAACTCGTTCTTCGGAAATGGATTCCAGAAAATCGATTAAAGAGAACTCAAATCCAGTCAAAAGCGCTTGATACGTTTCAGCACCGAGGTCACGATTGATCAGGTGGGGAATGACAATCGGCAGTAAATGCCCAGAAATACATTCTGAATTAGGTAAAGGTTTTAGAGAATCAAGTAAAAAAGTTGTTCCGGATCGGGGACAACCCAAAATAACATTATAGTCAATGTCCATGGCTGACGATGCTCCCTCTTTAAAAGACCACAATATCGGCAAAACTGATGTTGGCTTGGTTAGACAACGTTGCTAGCAAGATTTGGTCACTACCGCCAGCGCCATCGATATCAAAGAATAGATTACCTGTAGTTTGGTCATAAATAAAGCGATCCTCGCTATCTAATGCTGTTGTTCCCAGGACAAACTGTTCTGCGCTAAGGACACCCTTTACCAGATCACCACCCAATCTTTTACCCTTGACCTGAATTTCGTCATCTGCTACAGAGAAGTCAGTAATCGTGTCTACTCCATCCGTTGTTCGGAAAAAACGGAATCTATCAGATCCTTCGCCTCCTGTAAGCGTGTCATTGCCGAACCCACCAATAAGTAAGTCGTTTCTAAAACCACCATTGAGAATGTCATCACTAAACCCGCCATTAAGATTATCATTGCCAGCATCACCATTAAGAATATCCTCACCACCACCGCCATAAAGCACGTCCCGCTTATCGCCCCCATTTAGGGTATCTTTCCCAGATGCTCCCTTGAGGATGTCCCTACCATTAAAGCCGTTGATAATATCATTATCATCGGTACCGTCAAGCGTATCATCATCAGCCGTACCATTTATTGTTTTATCTTCTATAGCTGGGATAAACTCCAGATAATTAAGATTAAAATCCCCGTTGAGGATATCGACTCGTAATTGCTGAGAGCCAGCAGAAAGGTTAAGATCTTCGACACCTACATTTTGCCAGGTCTGCCAGTCACCCGTTTTGTCAAATTCAAAGGTTTCTGTTTGTCCATCAACTGTAACATTGAAACTGTGAATGCCATCCTTGCCACTAGCGACACGAGCCACCAAATTGTATAGACCAGACTCCGGTACAGTGAAGTCATAGGTTAGCCATTCCCCGGCGTCAGTCCAGCCAACATTAAAACCTCCACCCACATCAGATGTGGCTTGAATATCCACCGGATCATTGCGATAAGCACCGCCAAAATTCTTTTTCGTGGTGTCATAATAACTGATACCCTGACCGCCAGTTACATAGTCTTCAGCTTCGATCCGAATAGGCGTATTGGTAAAGGGGTTAATTGTCAGGTTGACTGTGGCGGTATCTGTACTTTGGAGATCATCAACCTGATACTCAAATTGATCAGTACCTGTGAAATCTACAGCCGGAGTATAGGTGATAAAATCGTCGCTCAAATCATCAGGGGTATCGTTGTCATCAACTACAGCAGTACCGCTGGTTGGAGGGGTCACGATACTCAGCGAGAGTGCATCTGCCTCAGCATCGCTATCGTTACTCAACACATCGATATTGACAGGTATATTTTCAGTAGTGGTTGCATCATCATCTATGGCGATTGGAGCCGTATTTACGTTGCTGTTATCTGCTTCTAAAACTGTAATTAACTGATTCGCTGAGACGTTTTCCAGTTGTTGAACGATTCCACTGGGCCAATGAATTTCTACTAAATCTACTTGAGTATTCTCAGCCAGTCCAAAATGGATGCGCTGGTGATTTTGCGCCCACTTATGAATTCCTCCAGATTGTTCACGCAGTTGGGTCACGCCTCCAGACGTCACAAATACTCGTGCGCCAATTCCGTCTCGGTTGGAGACTGTGCCTTCTAGGTCAATTTGCAGCCAGTTATTGTCATTGCCTTGGTTGCGGAAAAGCTGGTGGGGACCATCATCACTATACAATGGCGTACCTTCCACAAAACCATTGGTGACGAATAAGTCGAGAAAACCATCGAGATCATAGTCAGCTGTCGTTACCGCATCACCTAATCCCAAATTAGAACCGACTGCTCCCCCAGCATTTGACACCGGAAGAAATGTGCCATCTCCTTGATTCTCAAGCAGGATATTTTCTCGGTTTAAAGCTGACCCCGTGGCAACAATATAGAGGTCTATATCCATATCGTTGTCAAAATCACCAGCCGTTACGCTGTTGCTAGGGCTATTGATGGTATTGATACCAGCTTCACTACTAAAATCCACTAATCCTTGATCGGTATTAAGCAATAGTCGATCCGAGGGAAAAGAAGGATTAGGATCAAAACCCAAAGCTGTTAATTCAGAAATTGGTTGAGTTGCTTCAACCCGAATACCTTCTCGATTAATTGAGGTAAAGATTTGCCAACGCTGTAGGCTGGGGTCATAGCCAATATAAATTCCTTGATCAACACCAGGCTGATAAGGATAAACACCGACTACATTGGGATCATCTGGAGATAAGGTGAATTCACTAAAGTTGTCAACCGGAGTGGGATTAAATCCACTAGATCCGATAAAAATCTTGTTAGCGGAAGCCAAGGCAAATTTAAAGGTGACATCTCCGGTTGTATTGAATTGGACACCTGTTGCATTACCATCGGATTCAAGAAATCCTCTAAACTCGTTAGAGTTAACTTGACCTACCTCTACATTTCTACCTCTGCGCGTAAAATAGAGATCTTGACGCAGATCGCCATTGAAGTCAGCCGACACAATATCGCTACCCGAAAACAAATGTATACTTGATAATAAACTAGAGGTTATGTCTTGAAACGGTGTGGACGTTGTGTCAAAAATTGTTTGGTTTTGGGGCAATACAAGATCTAAAACACCATCTCCAGAGAGATCGGATAGAGTGCCAAACTTTACAGTCTCTGATTCAAGTCCGGGGACAACAACCGAACCAACATTCTCAAAACCATTACTGGTTTGGCGAAAAACTGTTGTGGGGTCAAGACCATCTGATCTTGCGGTGGAGCCATGGAAAAGATCGAGCAAACCATCGTTATCAAAGTCAAACCAAATAGGATTTTGCGCCTTGGCGCTGGCGTAAGCTAGACCTAATTCTGGTGCCCGATCTCTGAGTACACCTCCCTCATTAACAAATAATAAATTTGGTTCCGTTGTCGGTGAACCAACAAGCTGTAATAAATCTTGGTCTCCATCATTATCAAAATCTGCCCATGCTGCTCCATGATGATCAGAGCTGGCTCCCAAACCTGCTGTTAATTCTTCTAGCAAGAAGACTGTAGAAGTAGCATCAGAAAAAGTGCCATCTTTCTGATTGAGATATAAAATGCCAGGATGATTAAAGTGATTATTAACCCAGAGATCAGGAAAACTGTCTCCGTTGAAATCACCCCAAGCTGAACCATACGTAAGTCCGGCATAAGATATTCCCGCTGCATCAGTGACGTCTTCAAAACCAAGCGTTGTCGTGGATGTTACGTTATCGTCTGTGGAAGTTGTTCTACTCGTTTCCACGCCCTGATTTGGCGCAACTATTTCTATAAGTGACTGATTAAGGAGTAAATTTTGCTTGGCTGGGGCTTGATCTTGCTCAAATGAAGTTTCAGTATCAACGTTAGAATATAGGAAATTACAAATTACACACATAATCCTGTTAAAATTATTGCCCTTTCTAGATGTATTTTTATGTTAACTTTTTGGAAAAAGCAAAATCAAGTAAATATTTCAACTTCATCAAAACTTCTTATTCCCTGTGCTAGATTTTGGAAATCAAGTATATCACCTTCTAAGGCAAAAATTTTCGGTTCCTTAATCGGACTCATATAAATCTGAGGATGCCAAAGTAAATCAATATCTCTATCTCTATCGGCATCTAACCAGGCAAGGGTTCGCATGTTAGGAAAATCCAGATTGGTTGGGCTAGTCATGTTCACAAACGAACCATCGGAATCCTGACGATAAAGCTGACTTGGTAACGTAGCCGTTTGACCAGTCCCTTGATAACCTACTGTGTAAATATCGAGACGATTATCTGCATTAAAATCCACCCAAGCCGTCGGTAAAGCTGGACAGCCATACTTAACAATATTAACATCAACAACGCCTAAGTCAAATAATCTAAACTCATGGCTTCGTAAAGGACGAGACGTAAACCAGGTTTTATTTTCTGTAGAAAGATTTAATTCTTCATTGTCAGGTTGCCCAACGATATAGTTAATTGCAATCACTAATACAGCCGTACAAATCACTAAAGCTAATGTACGAATGGTCAACATTGGGGATTTAGTCTTTAAACGCTTAATCATTATTAGATGCATTTTTTAGAGTTATTCAAAAAACTCATTCATGTTAAGCTGTTATGCATTTAAATTGGGAATGGGCAGTGACCAAGATAGTTGCACCACCAGGATTTCGCAGTTCCTAACATTATGGTTTAAATGCCGAACAGCTTATCCAGTGAGAAAGGTCTCGTTGGATCAGATCCTGAAGCTTTAAAATATCGTCTTTGTAGAGTTTCAGCAAGTCTTGGCGATCCTCTGGTGATAAAATCGGTTTTGCCCCTAAGTTTTGTTTATCAAAGGTTTCAGCAATATTTCGACGCAGCTGTTCCGAAAAGAGCGGTTTTAACGCCGACTTAATCGGGTTGTCTCGATTAAACAGAGAATACAGTAGCCTACTTTTAGGAACGCCCGATATATTTTTTCGACTTAAGTCAGGGATAAATGTATCATCTACACCCAGAAATCTAAAAATATCTTGGACAACAGCCGTCGAGTTTGCCGCGAGTTCTTCATAAAGGTAGAGTTTGATCTGCGATCGCTCAAATGTATCCAAGTAGCGTTTGAGTTGTTCATAATAGAATCCTTGTTGCTTGTAGTAAAACAGAGGTGCCCATTTCTGCTGTATCCGGGTTTGCTCCTCCCTTAAAGCTTCGGCAAAGGAAAGGGTTTCATACCCTTCTCGAACTAAGTGAGCGAAACTGGAGAAAGCCCGATCAACGGGATGACGCAAGATGGCGATGAGCTTTACATTGGGGAGGTAGTGCTTTATCCTGGTTGCCGCTTTGGAACTGTAAAGGTAGATTGGGGAAGCTTCACCGATCGCAATCTGATCAGATACCGCCCGAAACAGTTCGCTGTAGGCAGCAATGCTGGTTCTAGACGTTCGATTGATTCCTTGATCCGGACCTTGAAAATCAAGGGGTTCCCCCTCTAAAGCAAAGAATTTGGGTTCCTTAACCGGACTCATATAAATTTGCGGGTGTTGTTGGAGATAGTAATAGAGTGAGCTGGTTCCCGCTTTAGCAGCACCGATAATCAAAAAATTAGGAAGTACCATAAAATCACCTGATCTCCTAGCCGACTTGCCCCAATTCATGCTGCATTTGGTGATAGTTCCAAAGCTTACCCCGATGTTCTAACAACTCCTGATATCCTCCTTGTTCCACAATCCGTCCCTGCTCAAGTACCACAACTTTATCCGCCCGCATAATCGTCGATAACCGATGGGCGATCGCAATCACGGTTCGTCCTACTGAAAGTTGCTCTAATGACTCCTGAATCAGCCGCTCTGACACCGAGTCTAAAGCACTCGTAGCTTCATCCAGAATCAGAATATCCGGATTACGCAGCAGCGCTCGCGCGATCGCAATCCGTTGTCGTTGTCCCCCTGATAACCTGACTCCGCGATCGCCTAAGCAGGTGTCAAACCCTTGGGGCATTTCTTCGATAAACTCTAAGGCATTGGCTAAACGAGCCGCTTCCCGAATCGCCGTCTCATCGGCTGCTTGGGTGCCGTAAGCAATATTATTGCGAACCGATGTATTAAAAATAAACGTGTCCTGACTAACAATCGCCAGCCGACGACGTACAGAATGAATGTCAAAGTCCCGCAAATCCATGCCATCCAACAAAATTTTCCCGTGTGTTGGATCATAGAATCGGGGAATTAGATCCGCCAGGGTGGTTTTACCCGCACCCGACGCCCCCACTAAAGCCGTCGTCTTTCCTCGTTCAATGGTTAGCGTAACGTTATGTAAGACAAGATTATCCGCCTCATACCCAAAATCGACACCGACAAACTCAATCCCTCGTTGTAAGCCTTTAAACTGAACGGTTCCATCTTCAAAATAGGGTTTATTGTCAGTTCTGAGTAACTCTTTAATATTATTCAGCGACCCTTGAAAATCACCGAGTTTTGCTCGAGTTCCATTGAATTGACGGACAATGGGCATCAGACGAAACAAAACGAATAAGAATGTCAAAAATGAAGCGGGTTGAAGTTGATTATTGGGAATAAACGTCGCAAATGCAAACAGTAACATTCCGATAATAATCGTAATGGACATCCCCTCCGAAAGCGGTCCAACCAAATTACTCGCTTTCACGATTTTGGTCATCGTGTTGACAATGCCTGAGCTGGCATCATAAAAACGCCTGCGTTCAAAATCCTGGGTAGCAAAGGCGTGAACCGTGCGAATTCCGCTGATAAATTCAACGGCTGTAGCGACAAACATTCCATTGGCTTTTGACCGTTCAAAGCTGGCTTCTCGTACCCGAGCGATCAATGTTGATACTCCAACGGAAAGCAGCGTAAACAACATCAAGGAAATGATCGTCAGTTGCCAGGATATCAACACCATTGAGATGATATAAGCGATGAGCGTTGAACCCCGAGTCAACAGAAAAGCCATCACCTCAAACGACTGTTTAATTTGCTCAATTTCCGTCGTTAAACTATTGAGCAGTTCACCCGAACGAGTCTTAGAAAAATATCTCAGACTCAATCCTTGAAGCTGTTCAAACATTTGCTTTCGCAGCCCATCAATGAGATTAATCTGAGCAATCTTACTATAAACCAGTCCTAAGTAGGTCAATCCACATCGCAGCCAAGTAACCACTAGAATCAGAGCAGATACCCGATAGAGTCGTTCTCTAGCGGGTGCATTGACCGCTAATACCCAAACATCAAACCACTCAATTCCCGTTTTAATTGGCTCAGCTTCTGGGCTGGTAAAACTTTGTAAGAAGGAAAGGATAAACCCAACTCCGAATCCTTCAAAAATTGCCGCCAGTAATGTAAACACCACAGCCAGAACGACAATTTTACGAAAGTTCTTAAACTCCCGAAAGATAAAAGCATTATCCTGCCAAAAGCTGGTGGTTTTCAGGAAATTGCGGATTGGGTTAGGAACCTTTAGGAGCATGGTTGTTTGATCAACAGCAGGGTTAGACTAGGGTTCAGTTGGGAGCCTCTCGATGCCAGCGAAAACATTCATTCACTTGAAACGTTTTCGGTTCAGATGACAACAGAGATAGGGGCAACGTTTTTTAGTAAGCGCCAAAACCGGAAAGTACTTTGGGAATTGTTCTCAACAGCAGAATGAGATCCTGCCGCACTGACCAACGACGGAGATAGTCGAGATCCCAATGATTAATTGTTTCCAAATCCAGCAGAGTTGACCGGGCTTCTACCTGCCAACTTCCCGTGATTCCAGGTCGGGCATTCAACCGCCGTTTTCCTTCAGGGCTAATCCGCACAGCATCATACAAAGCCCAAGGGCGGGGTCCAACTAAGCTAAGTTCGCCCCGTAACACATTAATTAACTGGGGTAATTCATCCAAGCTGTACTTTCGCAACCAACGCCCTAGGGGAGTCACGCGGGGGTCATCTTTGCACTTGTGCAACCCTGGCATATCACCCATCACTTGATGGTGCAGTTTCTCGGCATCCACCACCATTGTGCGAAACTTGAGAATCCGGAAAAACTTACCCCGTTTCCCAATCCGCCATTGCTTGAAGAATATCGGTCCTGGCGAGGACATACGAACCAAAAATGCTAATAGCAGCAGGATGGGACTCAACACCAGTAATAAGAAAGAAGCAGCGAGTACATCAATAATACGCTTGATAAACCACTTTAGGGGACGGCGCTTTCTCGGTAATTCCCGAAGCGAAGGAACTCGCAGGAAGACGGGCTTCCTGGCTTGCTCACAAGCATCTGCCCAACGCTTGAGTTGAGTCTCTCCAAGTTCGTAATCTAAGGAAACGAGTTTGACTGGGGAACGTTTCAAACACTCAGTTAACCGTTGATCATTCTCCAACGTAGTCAGACAAGGATGGTTGTCCAAATTTCTGCGCCTGACTAGCAATTTATCCTGTCGCCATTTCAGCATACATGAATGTGGACAACTCTGTTTTTGCTCATGAGTCAATTTTTTAGTGCTAGGTACAATCAGAGAGATGCTCATTCGTCTCAATAAGTAGATGTAGATGGGTTAAAAAATTAAACAAGCTAAACGAGAATCCGACAAACTTCGGCTAGCTTAGTTGCCCAATATTCGCTTTTACTTCAGCAGTAGGATATTATAATTTTAATTGATTCAATTTTTTTTGGTCAGTTTTTTGTAAAGATTTGATGAAGACTCTATGAAGATTCGATTTCGATAAAGATGAACAGGAAGCCGTTGCACCGTTGCTTCTTTTTCTAGTGGAGCGTTATTCCCCCATTCTGTTCTGAATAACCTAAGTATTTATACTTAAGCAAATTGCTAAGCTACTTAGGCTCAACATACTCCTTAGCTTGCTACAAATTGAAGTACGGCAGATGAGTCTAGTTAAGTTCTAGTAATGGACTTTTACTTGGCTGAGCATAAGCAACATAGCGATTGGTATAACTACTAGCGCCATTTGCTACCACACCGATCGCGTTCAAGGGACCCAGCAGAGTGATTGCCTCAGTCAGTTCTGATTGCGTCACCCGATCTAAGCGGGCAACCAATACCACACCCTGACAAAATGAAGCCGCTTGCATGGCATCGACAATGCCCAGAACTGGTGAAGTATCGAGTAAAACCAAGTCATAACCCTGTTCAAACGTTGCCATTAATTGCTTCATTCGTTGAGAACTCAGCAACTTAACCGGATCGGGTGGCGTTGGTCCAGCCGTTAATACCTCAATCTCAACACCGAACAGGGAAAGCTGCTGTGGAGCAACCTCTGCAGTTTGATCAGCAAGTATCGTTGCCAGTCCTTGATCATTAGACAAGTGAAGCTGTTGGTGCAGCGTCGGACGGCGCAAATCCGCATCAATTAAGAGTACCCGCTGGTGTAAGCGAGCGGCACTAAATGCCAAACCCAATACGAATGTGGACTTCCCCTCACCAGGTAGGGCGGATGTGATAACCAGAGATTTGAGTATGGCATCGGCGTTTAACAGTTGGAGATGTTTATAGATCAGATCTAACGATTCCCGCCAGGACTGCGATTGCAGCATGGGGAGCGTTTCCGGTTCAGGAGTGGGCGACTTACTGAAGGGAAAGTGCATCAGCCGTCCATTGGGACTCAAGCGCGGCAATTGGGGTAAGATACCCAGTAAAGGCAGTGCCACTCGTTGCTTCAACTGATCGGAAGTATGCACAGCATCATCCAGCGCTTCCCGCGCAAAAGCCGCCACTCCGCCCAAGAAAAACCCAACCACCCCAGCCAAGATTAAGTCCTGCTTTGTGTTCGGACCCAGTTGCTTGCCTAAGTGGGGCGCTTCCACCACTTGCCATTTAAATCCGCCCCTAGCGATTTCAATCCCTAACTCTTGTCGAGCTGCGAGGAGTTTTTGCAGAGTATTGCGTTCCACTTGCACCTCGGGTTGTAGGCGTTCGTACTCCGCTATCAGTTGAGGAAAGCGACTCAGTTGTGCTTGGAGTTGCTGCTGAGTTTGTGCCAAACTCTGATCCCTTGCAGCTAGGGCTTCCAGATGGGTTTTGGTTTCCACAAGCTGGCGTGAAAGATTCAAGTCTGTATCTCCCAACTGTCCAGCTTTTTCTAAGCTTTCTGCTGTTCCTAGTCGCACTTCTCCCAATACCCGATTAGCTTCTGCTTGCAACAGTTCTTGCTGGCGCTGACGCTGTTGCAGCAGGTTCTGTACACTGGGATCGGCATCGGTAAATTTCACCCGTTGCTCTGCTAAGGCGAGTTCTGTCTTTTGCAGTTCATCCAGCAGGGTTTGGTAACGGGATGACTCACTTAAGCGAGAAGCGGTGAGTGCCTTTTGGGGAGAACGCGCCAGTTGTTGCTGTAGTTGTTGATAACGCGCCCTGGTTTCTTGTAACTGAGCGCGAATTGCTTCTCGCTCTTGCTTAATCGTGTTCAGCCTTTCTGTCACCGTTGTGGCTTGCTGCTGCGGGTCAATCAGGTTCTGGGTTTGGCGAAATTGTTCGAGGGCTTGCTCGGCTTGGCTGACGCTCTGTCGTGCGGTGGGTAACTGGTTATTGATAAATGCTAAACCTTCGGCAATGCGTTGTTGCTGCTGCTGGAGGCTGAACTCTTGATAAACCTTTTGAATCGCTTCTAGTACGTTTTGGGTTTTAACCGGATCATTGCTGGTATAGTCCACTTGCACAATCTTAGTCTCTGTTTTCCCCTCCTGCTTGCGGGTAACCGTCAAGGATTCCTTCAGGGTTCCCACCTCAAGGTTTGGGTATCGCGGGTGCAGCAAATCCACGGCTTGTTGCAGAAGTTGAGTACTCCGCATCAGGTTTAGCTGGGTGGCGTAGTCTACTTCTAGATTCGAGTCCTTCACCTGATCTTCAAAAGCCGGTTGTCTATTTTGATTATTTTCTTTGAAATACGGCTCAACCAATAGCTGCATGGAACTCCGGTAGGTGGGCGTTTTGGTCAACGATAGAGGAATTGCGATCGCCAAAACCCCACAAAATACACCAAAAAACCAAAAGCGTCGGCGGACTAGGATGGCAAACAGTTGCCCGTAACCAAAGTCGGTATCTGCTCCCTGGGGATGATTTGATGTCACTATCACGATTGCTCAACGGGAATGGATAAATTCAGAGAATGCTCCGGTTTAAATCCACACATCTGCTGCATTAATTGGGTCACTTTGCCAAAAAATACAGCTTCTGAGAAGTTACTCAGAGCATGATCACGAATCTGGGCATAATCCCATGTTAATTGATTGAATTCGATTAAGGCGGCATGGATAGATTCTGGAGTTTGTTTGTTGAAAAACACGCCAGTTTTCCCTGGAATTTGTGTATCCAGGACTCCTCCTGCACCGTAAGCAATTACTGGAGTACCACTGACGTTGGCTTCAATGGGAACTAATCCATAGTCTTCTAATGCAGCAATAATCACCCCCTGCGCTTTTGCCATAAGCTGCTTGCGCTCCTTATCACTCACGTACCCCAGAAATCGAATATTGTCCAATGCTTTGGCTTCAAGACGTTCTCGTTCTGGTCCATCACCAGCAATCAGAAGCTTCCACCCTAGCCAATTGAAGGCTTCCACGATAATATCGATGCGTTTATAGCTGATGATGCGGGACGAAACATAGAAATAATCCTCCTTGTGATCATCAAAAATAAACTTGTTGGTGTTAATTGGGTAGTGAATGACTTGTGCAGGTTTTCCGTAGATGGCTTGGATGCGTTTAGCCACCGTGGTTGAATTGGCAATATATAGATCGGGTTCCTGAGCGTAGGTGATATCGAACTCTCTGAGCCGATTAAATATTCTTTCAATTACCGGGGAATAGAGTCGAAAATCTTTGTATTCCCGCAAGTAGGTTTTGGTATCCCAGAGAAACCGGGTGACGTTATGACAAAAACAAATATGAATAGCACCAGGACGTTTCCGCACCCCTTTAGCAAAGCTACTGGTGCTACTAATGATTAAATCATACTTTTGCAGGTCTAATGCCCGAAACGCTGGATAGTAGAAGGGAGCCAAGAGTCGGAAATTCTTGGCGGCGCCGGGAATATTTTGTAGTCTTGTCGTATTAACCGGGCGATCGCCTAACTCAATAGTTTCCTCCGGATCATATAAGGATGTAAATACGTCAGCTTCGGGGAAGTATTGACAAAGCAATTCAAAAACCCGTTCTGCTCCCCCTCTTTGGGTTAAATAATCATGAACTAAAGCAATTTTCATAAGGTTCGTTATATTATCCACTTAGATCTGTTTAATTGTTTCAGAACTGCGGAAAATAGGTAGACAGCACAATAATTTTATATTTTTTGCTTTTTCCGTACCTGTTTATGCGAAGTTGCTTCAGTTGTTAACCTGTTCGGCTTTTTAACCGCCTATTCTTGACACTCACTCTTACAGCAGTTTCTAACACGCTGTAGTGGCGTGATACCGCTAGAAGAGTCGAATAGATACGACTGTACAGATAATGTAATCGTAATAGAGGAAGTGATTAGGTATTAATCTTCAATGTATCTTATCATGATCCTGGGAACACTTGTCAATGACAATCATTGAAAAAAATAATATCCCTACCCGCCACTCAAAGATATAGGTGCAGTCTTCTAATTTATCTAAATTAGTCGTGAAATAGTGGTGAGCCATAACCCTTGCTAGACAAGCTTTTCAGCGTTATAGCAACAGCCATAACGGTTAGGACATTAAACGTGCATCGACACAATAAGCGGCATTCATCTGATGTTTTAATGACCCTGGCGACTGCTATATCTGTGTTCACAAATCATTTAGACTGACGATATAGCCCTAGCCCCTTTTAGTATCCCCTGATCAAGATAGCTGCTGCCTTTTTCAACGTTGAATTGAGTGCAACGGTCTTATGTTATTCATCATGAAGCTATATTGAAGTCAATGACCAAAGTAGAGTTGACTCAGTTCTGCCAAGGAAACATCGTTTTTCGGTTGGGGATCACGTAAGAACGGATGAATCGGCAGTCGCGGTACTCGACGATTGGTTTTAGGTGACGATAAAATCTGCTCAATTACGTTTAAATAGCCTTGAGCCGTACTCTCCCAGGTATAGTGATTTAAGACCAGTTGCTGAGTCCGACTAGAAAAACTCTGCCACTCAGATTCATTACAGATTAACCGTTCCAATCCTCGCGCTATATCCACCGGATCATCGGGGTCAATCAAAACCCCATAGTCTTGATTATCTGTCTGTAAGCTTTCTGTAATTCCGCCATTCTGGGTAACGACAACTGGCAATCCGGCGGCGGCGGCTTCTAAGGGGGCTAAACCAAAGGGTTCAAACAGAGAGGGTAGGGCAAATACGGAGCGGCGTTGGGCTAAAAAGCGATAGGTTGCGGCTAGGGCGGGTTGATCGGGGACGCAAAAGGCGCTAATTTTGCCCCATAAGTTATGGTCATTCACCACTTCTCGGATTGGTGCCAATACCTTTTGTTCGGTTTGTTCATCCTTAACCTTCTCCTGTAGTGGATTATCTAACCCCGCCGTAATTAGCACGATATTGGCTCGTTCTTGCAAGGTGGAACTGTAGGCAAAGGCTTGCACAAGTCCCAAAAGATTCTTTTTGGGGTCTAATCGACTCGATGCCAGAATCACGGGTAAATACCGCCGCGACTCAGCAATATCTCGCGCTAATTTTTCTTGAACTAACTGATAGGTTGCCTCTTCGTTGGCAGAGCGAACCTCCGCACTAAACATAGCTGGGTCTACTCCCGGTGAAATCACCGCAAAGCGAGCATCATTATCGACATCGACAGCGCCCCGATACGCCGGATGACTATATTGGTTGAAGCGTTCTTGGCGAGTATTCGTAATGTTAATCGCCGAGTGGTTCATGCTGAGGCGTTCGACAACTAGGCGGTGTCCAAAGTAGTAATAGTCATTCATTTGCGCCAAATTTTCGGGCGTCACCTTAAGTTTGTCCATCTTTTGAGCGCCCAGGGAATGGGCGGTAAACGTAAACGGTACGCCTGTTTGCTCTTCAAGTAATAGACCCGCCAGTCCCCCATCCGCGTAGTGGGCGGTCATGATATCGGGAATTTCCCCTTGGTCTTGATAAAATTTCAGAATGTTGGGTACCCAATCTCGAACCAGATGAGTCCAAAGTAACTCTTTGCGTAAAAATCCCTGGGGTCCGGCGGGTAAGCGGACAATCCGGAGATTTTCTACACCGGGATACGCATCAAAGGGTTCAGCAAACCCCTCCCACTCTGGATCGATGATTTGACGGGTGAGAATATCAACCCGGTGTCCCTGTGCCGCGATCGCCAGGGCGACTTGCTTGACATACACCAGTTGACCGCCAAAGTCGGGATGTTCTGTAATATACCTGTCATCTGGGTCAAAGTTGCCTTGGGGGTTGAGAAAGCCGATGTACATTGTCTGAATAATGAATGATGAATGAGGGATGCAACGGATGAGTTGACATCAGACAAATGATGTCTGGATGATAAATGATAGACGCAACGGATGAGTTAACATCAGACAAAATTCCGATCAGAACGATTATCAACGACTATAAGACAACGATTATTCAAGTACATTATAGGGGCTAGATAGTATGCAATCCGGTCAAATCCGACTCAACAAGGTGACGAAAGAATGGGTGATTTATGCACCCAGTCGGCGTAAACGTCCCCAGGATTTTCAGCAACAGAGTCGCCAAAAACAAGCTTCAGGGATTCTACCTCGAAATTGTCCCTTTTGTCCCGGCAATGAACATAAATCTGAGTCAATTTTTCTGGAGATGCCCAGCCGACACCACAAAGGCTGGCAAACGCGAGTTGTACTGAATAAGTTTCCGGCGTTAACCCCCAATGAAGACAGAGAACGATCGCAGGAGGGGATTTATTTAATGATGCCCGGTTATGGTCAGCATGAAGTGATTATTGAAAGTCCTGATCATGATCAAGATCTTGCCACAATGTCAATCGAGGACGTAGAAACGGTGATTGAGACCTATCACAAGCGCTACGTCTCACTCATGCAAGTTCATAAAAACATGATGGCAATTATTTTTCGTAATCATGGGATGAAAGCGGGTGCATCGTTAAGTCATCCCCATTCTCAAATGATTGTCACGGGTATGGTTCCGCAAAATATTCGAGTGCGAGAACAAGAAGCCCAGCGATATTACGATCAATGGCAACGATGTGTGTATTGCGATATTTTAGAGTTTGAACAGCATCACCGCAGACGGGTGATTGCTGAAAATGAATCATTTCTGGCGTTTATTCCTTTTGCGGCTGATGTGCCCTTTGAAACTTGGATTATGCCAAAGGAACATGAGGCAGATTTTGGCAGTATCTCCGCTATAGAAAAATCCCATTTTGCGCTAATTCTCAAAAATGTTCTGACTCGGTTGTATGAAAAGCTAAGTGATCCCGATTATAATTATGTGATTAATACGGCTGCCCGTTACAAAGCCGAAGAACCCCAGGTTCACTGGTATTGCCAAATTAGTCCTCGGTTAACGACTCCAGCCGGATTTGAACTGGGTTCTGGGATTAGTATCAATCCTTCTTTACCTGAAGTTGATGCCGATTTTTTGAATTCTTAATTGGTCGAGGGAACAGGGAACAGGGAACAGGGAACAGGGAACAGGGAAAATTTGAGGCTTGTTCACATTTCTTAGTACAGCGTACAAAATTTATGTCCAGGTACTTAGTTCTACAAATTCTCAGACTCTTCCTCGCGCAGTTCTCGAACGACTTCCAGACTTAATCCCGTTGTTCCCGCGATCGCTTCGTCATCCAGTAGGGTGAGTAGCTTTTTAGCAATAGCGCGTTGTTCTTCTTTTTTGCCTTCTTGACGACCTTCTTGACGACCTTCTTCCCGCGCCTCCTGCGATGCTTCTTCGGTAGCATATTTAATGCGTCCTATCTCATCTCGCAACTGCATGGCTCGACGACTGACTTCCTCAGCTTCGGCTGGTGTCAGGTTCGCTTGATTGGCTATCGTTAACGCTTTTTCTATTGCTGTAACTTCTGCCAAACTTTCTGGAATTTCTTCTAAGTCTTGAGCCTGCGTCATAAAATAAATCCATTTCTCTGCCAAGGTCTGTAATTCTGGCAATTTTTTCACAAATCTCGGTAATTCTACAAAAATTAGCTGCAATTCATGTTCAGGATAGTCCGATGAGCTTTCTTTGTCTTTGAACACAAAATGATGAATACATTTATGGTTTTCTTTGAAGAGAATAAAATCGGCAATTGTTACGGCAATAACTGGCGTAATCTCCAGGTAATAGTCTTTTGATGTCAACTGATTAGCATAAGCTTTGCAGAGATTGTAAATCCCTCGCTTATGAAAAGCGGCTATCCGTGCGACCTGCATTTCAATCAGGACAATTTCTCCATTATTTAGAACAGCCCTGATATCCAAGTAACTATCTTTTAAGGTTTCGACTTGACCGGGATTGTAAGGGTTGACAATGGTTAAACTAGAAATGACACTTTCCCCATTGTAGACAATTGCATTTAAGAAGCTGATGAGAATGTCTTCACTTTGGTCTGAACCAAATATTTTTTTGAAGGCATAATCAATTTTAGGGCTAATAAATTTTCTCTTAGTCATAATTTATTCCTCTTTGAAACCATAGCAATTTCAGAGTATTTATGATAAAAACAGATCAAAGATTTCGGAAATAGGGAACACCTGCAACTTTTATTGTAAGTACCTGGACATAAACGCTGTACGCTGTGCTAAGAAATGCTAACAAGCCTCAAACCCTTACTGTTGCCTGTTGCCTGTGACACACCGAGCGAAGTCGAGGTGTTGCCTAATCTCAACCGTTAACTTTACTTTTGTCCGACTACTTAGTGAGAAAGTTAGTTTAGTATAGCAGGTACGGAAGAGTCTTTTTCAGGACAAACAACTGTGAATCGTGCAAAGCTAAACACTCAAAACTTTTTATTGCGTGAACATGCGGAACAACAGTTTGCCGAAGAATTAGCGGAATTGGCAAAAGCAGATCAACGCCAGCGCCCACCGAACTGGAATTTATCCCCCTGGGCAGTCACAACGTATCTATTGGGAGGTACACTAGAGAACGGTTTTGTGATATCGCCCAAGTATATTGGCGATCGCAGACTGATAGAAATAGCTGTAGCCACCCTCACCACAGACCGATCATTACTGCTGATGGGGGTTCCGGGAACCGCCAAGTCTTGGGTATCGGAACATTTAGCCGCCGCTATTTCTGGGGATTCAACCTTACTGATTCAAGGTACAGCCGGAACCAGTGAAGAAGCGATTCGCTATGGGTGGAACTATGCCCGATTACTGGCAGATGGTCCTTCGATGGAGGCGTTAGTGGCGAGTCCGCTGATGGTGGCGATGGAAGCGGGGAAAATTGCCCGTGTCGAAGAGTTGACTCGGATTCCGGCAGATGTCCAAGATACGCTGATTACGATTCTCTCGGAAAAGATGCTACCAATTCCCGAATTGGGGGATGAGGTGCAAGCGATTAAAGGCTTTAATATTATCGCCACAGCGAATAATCGCGACAAGGGGGTCAATGATTTGTCTAGCGCCCTGAAACGCCGTTTTAATACTGTTGTCTTACCGTTACCTAAAACCATTGATGAGGAAGTCGAGATCGTTCAACAACGAGTCGCAAGCTTAGGACGTGCTTTAGAACTCCCGGTGCAAGCCCCTGCTTTAACCGAAGTCCGGCGGGTGGTGACAATTTTTCGAGAACTGCGTAGTGGTATCAGCGACGATGGTAAAACTAAACTAAAATCTCCCAGTAGTACCCTGAGTACAGCCGAGGCAATTTCGGTGGTGAATAGTGGGTTAGCCCTAGCCGCCCATTTTGGCGATGGACACCTCAGCGCTAAGGATATTGCTTCGGGATTGGTGGGTGCTGTGGTGAAAGATCCGATCCAAGATACGTTAGTGTGGAACGAGTATCTCGAAACTGTGGTCAAAGAACGCAAAGACTGGACAGACCTGTATCGCGCTTGCCGAGATGTTGGCTATTAGGATCAAGTTGTTTCAGTCGGCGACTCCTGTCGCTACCATGACCTGTAGTGCTTGAGCATAAGTGAGATGTTGCCCATAGAACCTTCTCCAGATTCCCCACCCTCATCGGATCAGTCATCTACTGATGCAGTAAGTTCTGATACGTCTGATTTTCCGGAGGGACATGTTCTCATTGTTCAAGATGACCGAGGACGACATCGGTTTGTCCTAGACCGTGAACTCTATTCCATTGGCAGAGACCATGATTGTGATATTCGTCTGTTTTCACAGTTTGTCTCCCGTCACCACGCCACGTTAATGCGAGTAGAGGGTGAGGATGGGCATGATGCCTATCGCATTGTTGATGGTAATCTCAAAGGAAAGTTAAGTTCTAATGGCTTGTTAATTAATGGTCAAAAGCACCAAAGCTATGAGCTACAAAATGAAGAGGAGATTGTCTTTGGTCCTAATGTGAAGGCGATTTACTACCGAGTGCGTCGGGATCAAGGGGAGGGTTAACTCGTCATTGGTCATTGGTCATTGGTCATTGGTCATTGGTCATTGGTCATTTGTCATTTGTCATTTGTCATTCGTCAGCGTTGGAGGACTATTTGCAGAAGTTAATCTTAATCTCAGTTTAAAAAAATGAATTAGCCCTTGACTTTGCGGGAGATTTTAGGTACTTTTATATCATGGGAAAATGTGCCGTCCTATAGACCCCGATCAACCGTAATTCGTAGGGTGGGTTAGGCGGTAATTAATTCACAACACAAACCCTTTAATTGGCGCTTCGCCGTAACCCACCACGTTATCGAAATAATGGATTTCCCGGTAACGATAATGGGGCGAGTCGAGATAATTAATGGATTTCCCCGTAACTATATGCAGCGACTCGCCCCTACAGCCCCTACTTTTCCTAACTGAATAATATGAAGTTTAAATGCACAACAGCTTAACCCGCATTTCTCACAAACTAATTTGAGAAGATAATTTTAAGGGGAAAAGTAGAACTTTTCATGCGCAGAATAGAAAAATTCCAGATTATCCAACAAGATTAACTTAAAATTGCCAACCCTTACCCGACGTATTTGATAA
>NZ_JAVKEA010000248.1:0-16623 GCF_040221695.1 Coleofasciculus sp. E2-BRE-01
CTCACTCATACTGCATTTAGCCCCCCCAACCCCCCAAATTTGGGGGGAGCAGGAAGTTCAAAGTCCCCCAGAATTGGGGGATTTAGGGGGCTGAACAACCTTAAATGCTAACGGACAAGACTTGTGTGTACACTGTAGCCCCTTAGCAAGGGGAGGGTTAGGGAGGGGTTAAATCAAGGTATCGCTTTGTTGATTGAGTAAAGGGCGACCCGATCCAATTAAATGGATTGGGGTTGTTCATTGATGCAGGCGGGTCGCCCCTACAAGGCTCGCCTGTTTCCTTCCGGTCAATTGAATCGTGCGATCGCTTGTTTCCTTTGGGTCAATTCCATCACGCGATCGCTCTCTGATTCCCAGCAAGCGCCAATCTTGTTCCCTCCCCTTCGAGAGGAGGGTTAGGGAGAGGTCAGATCAAGGTATTGCTATCTGCTGATAAAACGCCTCCAAACCAGCCACACAAGCCCTATCCTCATAGAGATAGTCAAGCCGCTGTGCCATACGTTCCCCGATTTCCTGTCGCCAAGCCGAGTCTATACCCAACCTTACCGCAATTTCCACATAATCTACCTCATTCTCAGCAATTGTCTGTGTCACCCCCAGCATTTTCAGAAAGCTATACGAATGACGACCCCGCATAAATTCCCCAGGACAGGTAACAATAGGCAGACAACAGGCGATCGCCTCTAAGGTTGTATTCCCTCCAGACCAACAAAATGTATCCAAATAAACATCAGAAACTAAGTTAATCATTAAATAGTCTAGACGTTCCGGAATAGCACGAAACACACAATACTCTTCACTCCTCAAACCCACTTCGGCAAAAGCCCGATTTAAACGCGGCTTCAATAAATCACCCCGCAGAAACAAAAACTGAGCCTGAGGAACCCGACGGGCAATTTCCGCCAATATCCAATCATATTGAGGCAGATATTTAAACGGCGCTTGACAACACAAATAAATCACCCCATCCTCCCGAAGCTGAAAATCTGAACGGGACTTCACTCGTGGCGGAATATAGGGTTTAGGATAAGCCACGCCAATATTTGGCAAACGAATCAACCTCTCCGAATAATGCTCTTGTGCCTTTTCCGGTTCCATTAACTCACTCGACAAAAAGTAATCAATCGTCGGTAATCCTGTCGTCACCGGATGACCCCAAGCCACACACTGCACGGGCGCTAATCGTAGACCCCCCATTTGCCTAATTTGCGGGTCCATCCCAATTTCTGGAAAAACGAGAATATGAAGTTGATCCCGAAGGATTTGTTCACAAACGTCTTCGAGATTACCCGGACTATGGTAAAATACATCACTGTATTCTTGGAACTGTTGGGTAACAGCATCCGGCGTATTGCCCGTATAGTAACAATAGATCTCAAAGCGGGTGCGATCGCAATAACGTAACCAGCCAGTTAACCAAAGGGTGCCACTGTAAGCGTGAAGATAAGCGGAAACGTAACCAATCCGAATTTTATCATTTGCCCGAAGCGGTGGCATAGAAACAGGAACCACCCATTGCGGATAGTTGGCTGCCATAATTTTATGGACTAATTCTCCATACTGAGATTGCAGTTCTCGATCATTTTCAGCTTGATAGGGCAAATAAAAGTTAGTCAGGCTACCTATCCCTACCAGAGCATTCTTTTGATTTTCATCGGTTTCTAGAGAGGTTTCCTGAATTAATGCTTGTAGTCCTCTGATGAACTCTTGTCGATAGCCAACAATTTCCGCTTGATTATTATATATTATGGGTAAAAGCAAGTATTTGAGGATTTTAAACCTATAATTACTAGGAAATAATTCTGAAGCAATCTTCGCTCGGTTTCTTGCCTCTTGAATACGACCCCTAGCGTGCAAATTCATGATTAACGAGAAATGCAGCTTACCTTCTTTCGGGTACAATTCAATTCCCTGAGTAAGACGACTAATCGCAGCATCAGTCAACTGTAAATATCTCAAACATTCACTCAACCGCCAATACAGTTGTGCATCTGCCCACCCGACTGCCAGAATTTTTTCATAGCACTCCCTAGCCGCTTGCCATTTTCCCTGTTGAAATAACCCATCCCCCAATTCTTGCCAAAAAAACCTAGCGTTTTCCTGACTCAAACTTGCCAAATCATAGGCAGGAATTGATGCAGCGTGAGCGTGGGAAATAGCCGACTGATTTTCACACTTCAAAACCAGTCTAGCTTGAATATGAGGCAAAAGATCCTGCCACTCACTACAACTCAGCGCTCCCATCAGTACAATTTCCGCACCTTCAGTAACCTGGAAATCTTCTGCCATCAAAAGATGCATGGTCACACCAGACAAAAACAGTTCAGCATCATCCTGAGCAATGGTACTCGTATCAATCAACAAGGTGATATACCGACTCGCCAGATGAGTCGCACTCATCCTGACCACCTGTTGTAAATCGCGTTCCAAGACCTCCTCAGATTGAGTCCAATCGGGAAAGAGAACTAAATTGATATCGTTGAGGTTAATCAATGGTGATTACTATCCTTGCGATCCTATCAACGTCCAGACTATCAACCCAGGCACTCTCTCTAACTTACCCACTTCTGTACCTAGAGCGATCATCTGACTTCAGCAAGGATGCAAGCCGGGGTTGTCCACGCGCCAACGACAAACAGTGCGATCGCCTGTTCCCATTCCCGTCAATTTTATCGGGCGCACGTCTATGCGCCCCTACCTGCGGGTGACAAACGGTGCGATCGCCTGTTCCCTTCCTATCAATTGAATCATGCGATCGCAGCCTGATTCCCAGCAAGCGCCAATCTTGTTCCCTCCCAGTACATTGCCAATTTGTTTGATATAAACTTCGTTATACTGGCGGTGATCGGTCTGATTCTTTAGAAACTGTATAACTTAATAATCATTTACACAAATAACCATGCCAGACGTACAGCTTCTTTCTCCCAAACAACTTACTCTCTCTATCCAACTCGACTTGCAAAAAATCCAACCTTACTGTGGTACACCTATAGCGGCTGTCTACGCAGATAGTCTGTTGCGAACCTTGAGGACTATTCGCGATCAGTTTCCCTTTGAACCGTTAACCGAAATCCTGATGGCTTTTTACGACGCGATCGCCTTTGAAAATCGCTGGATTAACTATCAGGCTAATCAGTATCAAGGGGTTCGCGATCTGCTCACCACTTTAGTTGATTCCCCCCTAAGTAATGAAGAAGTCGAACAAGCCATTTTAAAACTGGAAGATTTGGGCTTCGACACCCTGCCCTTTTGCGTAAACTTTAACTCTAGTATTGAGCTAGGTAGCGATGAGGACTAAACACTATGCAAGCTAAAGATAGTCCTCAACATTTTCTTGATACCTCCGTTGTTCGTTCCCTACTCTTAGGGACTCAAACTTATCAGCAGTATTTAAACTCCAACCTTGCCGAACGTCCCCTCTACATCTCCAACTACATCCAAATGGAGATGAAACGCAGCTATTTGATGAATATTATCTCATTCTACTTTGTTCTGCGCTTAGAAACGATTCAAACAATTGGCGACGCCATAACCTTTTGGAGTAATCGATTTAAGACCAGCCAACTTAAAGCTATCCTCCAGCTCATTCCCCAACTGTTCAGTACGCACCAACTCGACTTTAACCGTTCTCAAGATAAAGAAAAAGCCCTACAAATATTAGGACTCTATATCAAACGCTTTGAACTCCTGCTGAGGAAAAAATATGCTAACATCGGACAGGATGCCACAGCTTGCGCCCGTGCCATTGTCCCACTCAAAGTTGAATTAAACAACCTGGCAGAAGGATTAAAGCAGTTTGCCGATGAGTTTGGCGATGTAGAAACCTGTCGAAGTCAATGTAAAATTGACGAATTTTTGTTAGATCGCTATCGTCAAGAGGTTGAATCCTATATTGACCAGGCATCCCAACTACCCAAAACTAATGAAACCCGGGGATTTATTAGGATTATGGATAATTTAAAAGAAATCCTAGAACAAGGCGCAACAGTCACCTCCTGCAAGCGGTGTGAAAAAATTGGAGATGCTGTTATTGCTTTAAATGCACCTCGCCAGATGCGGCTGGAACACACTGATAATTCCTTTGACTACTTATGTCCACCTATCCAGCAACCTCACCACAAGCACCCTTCCGAAAATCAGGTACTTACCGATAGTTCTGGCTGAACAACGGGAATAACTTGGAAGATGGTGCGATCGCTCTGTTATTCCCAGCAAGCGCCAATTTTGTTCCCCCCCCTTCAAGGCTATGCATTACCCACATCTTTCTTAAACATTGTGCGATCGCAGGTTGTTCCCATTTCCGTCAATTGTATTGGGTACACGTCGCGACAACAAACGGTGCGATCGCAGGTTGTTCCCATTCCCGTCAATTTTATCGGGCGCACGTCGGTGCGCCCCTACCTGCGGGTGACAAACGGTGCGATCGCCTGTTCCATACCCTGTCAACAAAGATGGTGTGATCGGGTAACACAAATTACAAACTGTCCTGTGGTTCGGGTTCGACATCGGGAACCTTATTTAAAACCTGTTGAAATTTATCCCAACGTCCCTGTTTGGCTTTTTCTTCGATATAGTCTTTAGTCATCCAAGCGGATACTTGAGCCGATAGAGCGATTGTTATCAGTTGTTCTACAGAAATATGCTCCCGCTTGGCTAAAGCTTCAACTTGTTGATACAAGGTATCAGGAATGGTCGCGTTTAGATTCATGATTCAATTTCTCCGACAATTTGTAAAAACTCTTTAGCAGTAACGAGTTGAATACCAAACGTTTCAGCGATTCGTAAGTCTCTTTTATTATACGTGATGATAAAATCCGCTTGGCATTCTACTGCTAGATCGATCAAAAAGTCATCATCAGGGTCAAGAGCCGCAGGTCGCCAGAGATAAAATATTGTACGACAATTAGCAATAGCGCAGATTGTGGAAACGACGGTGTTAATATCGTCTAGACTCAACCCTAATTGAGTCCTTTCTTTTTTCAGAACCTCCTCATATTCAAAAATGAGAGCCGTCGAGACATTGAGTTGCCAGCGTTGATTATTCAGGAGAGTGAGTAATTTGTAAGAGGCTCCTCGATTTGAGCGTAAACCAGCAAGAAGCACATTTGTATCAAGGACAATCTGATAGGGAGGCATTTCTAATTGGGTCACGGGATGGACGTTGAAAATCTAAAGATATCAGTGATCGCGTCTACGTGCGATCGCCTGTTCCCTTCTGGTCAATTCAATCATGCGATCGCAGCCTGATTCCCAGCAAGCGCCAATCTTGTTCCCTCCCCTTCGAGGGGAGGGTTAGGGAGGGGTCGCGTCACGGTATTGCTTTATTGATGAAGTTTTGGGCGACCCGATAGTTTGTAGGGGCGGGTTTTACCGATAACCTGTAAGCCAAAACGGGTAACTTATGTAAACCCGCCCTGTTTCTAGCGTTGTTCATTCATGCAGGCATCTCACCCCGACAAAGTGCGATCGCGAAATTTCTCCAACTCCGGTAAGATAGACAGCTACACTCGTAGACTATCCCCATGCCCCAATGACTCGATTTCCCCATGACCAATTTGCCAAGGACTATCTTGAGCAACTCTTATCCCCTATCGGAAACGTTCAAACCAGTCGCAACATTGCTGGGGAAGTGCGCGAGGTTGACGTTTTATTTATCCCCACCGCTTCCCCAAATGACTACCTCCTCTCCCTAGGACTTTTGGGACGCCTAGCCACAACACCCGCCGTATTTGAACCCTTTCGTAACGCCGTTACCCCCAGTCAAATCCGCAGTTGTCTGTCTAAACTGTTTGACCTACATTCAGAATTAGAACGACGCGCCCGACGGGAAAATACCTCCATTAACGACAGTGAACTCCCCCGACTATGGATACTTACCCCCACCGCCTCAACCCCCTTACTCGATAGCTTTGGTGCCTTGGGCGACGAACAAAACTGGTTAAATGGACTCTATTTTCTCCACGAGGCGTTCAGAACAGCCATCGTCGTTATCCACCAACTCCCTCGTACCCCAGACACCCTCTGGTTGAGACTTCTAGGAAAAGGTAGAGTCCAACAACAAGCCATTGAGGAGATCACCGCATTACCCGAAAACAGCCAACTACGAGAGTTTACGCTAGAGTTATTGTATAACTTGCAAGCCAACTTACAAGCTAACCAAGACCAAAAATTAGACACAGAGGAGAGGGAGTTAATTATGGCGTTAGCACCCCTATATCGGCAACAACTGGATGCGGCTCGGCAACAAGGTATACAACAAGGACAACGGCTGATTATCGAAAACTTGCTCCAGACTCGTCTGGGACAGTTGACTCCCACCCTCACGGCTTTAATTACTCCCTTATCAGCATTACCCCCTCAGCAATTAACTCCATTTCTCCTGCAATTATCTCAACTGGAAAACAGTGAATCAGGCATTCAACAAGCACAGCATTTAATTGTCGAAAATTTGCTGAAAATTCGATTTGGAGAATTGGATGAGCAACTTACCGCACGGATCACTTCTTTATTAGCATTACCCCCCCAACAGTTAAGCCAATACCTGTTGCAATTATCTCAGGTATCCCGTGAGCAACTCTTAGCTCGATTTCCCTAAGCCAGTCCTTAAATTTGTATCGTTCCCTCCCCTTGAAGGGCAGGGTTAGGGAGGGGTCAGATCACGGTATTGCTTTGTTGATTTAGTATTGGGCGACCCGATCCAATTGAAGAGATTGGAGTTGTTCATTGATGAGGTGCATCTCACCCCGACAAAGTGCGATCGCGAATTTTCTCCAACTCCGGTAAGATAGACAGCTACACTCGTAGACTATCCCCATTCCCCAATGACTCGATTCCCCCACGACCAGTTCGCTTGCGTATTATCTTGAGCAGCTCTTATCCCCCATCGGAAACGTTCAAACCAGTCGCAACATTGCAGGGGAAGTGCGCGAGGAGGAAATCACCGGATTACCCGAAGACCATCCATTGCGGCAGTCTGCGCTAGAGTTATTGTATAACTTGCAAGTCAACTTACAAGCTAACCAAGAACAACAATTAGACCCAGAGGAGAGGGAGTTAATTATGGCATTAGCACCCCTATATCGACAACAACTGGATGCGGCTCGGCAACAAGCCAGGGAACAAGGATTGCAACAAGGTATACAACAAGGCATACGACAAGGACAACGACTGATTATCGAAAACCTCCTCCAGACTCGTCTGGGACAGTTGACTCCCACCCTGACTGCTTTAATTACTCCCTTATCGGCATTGCCCCCTCAGCAATTAACCCCATTTCTCTTACAATTATCTCAACTGGAAAACAGTGAATCAGCCATTCAACAAGCACAACATTTCATTGTCGAAAATTTGCTGAAAATTCGATTTGGAGAATTGGATGAGCAACTCACCGCACGGGTCACTTCTTTATTAGCATTACCCCCCCAACAGTTAAGCCAATACCTGTTGCAATTATCTCAGTTATCCCGTGAGCAACTCCTCGCTCGATTCCCCATAGCCAGTCCTTAGATCGGCGTCAACGACGAACCGTGCGATCGCTCTGTTTGACTCAACTCCGGTAAGATAGATTTCTACACTCGTAGACTATTCCTATTCCCCAATGACTCGATTTCCCCAAGCCAATCCTTTGTAATCTATCTGATTACGCTACTCCAGATCCCCGACTTCTTTGTTGAAACTCTGATGAGCCCAAATAAATTGGATTCAGAAGTCGGGGATCTACCGGACAGTTGACAAGAATTGTGGCTTGAGTTGACCCGGATGCAAGACGAGGCGCTCCTACATTCAGTAAAATAAACCTCATCACCATCGACGCTCACAACCTAAAATGACTCAATCTCCCTACAACCAATTTGCCACCGATTACCTCAACCAAGTCTTATCCCCAATCGTTTTAACGAATAATCAATACATTTACCCAAAATGCTGACCCAATCTCCTCAACCCTTACGTCAATCTCTCATTCCTTCCCTAATTGCCCTCCTCTGTATCGTCGCCGTGGGGGGGTTGCAAATTCCCCAACTCAATCAACTCCAAGGCAAAGGCGAAACTCCTTCTCCCATAGAACTGCAACGCCAAATCGAAGCCGAAAAGGTACGCCTAAATCTCCTCCAGAAAGTACCAACATTCGGATTTGATAACCTAGTAGCCGATTGGGTTTTTCTCAATTTCCTGCAATACTTTGGTGATGATGAAGCTCGCGATGTCACCGGCTATCAACTTAGCCCAGACTACTTTGAAGTGATTCTAGCCCGTGACCCCCGCTTCTTAGACGCCTACTTTTTCCTTTCCGGTAGCACCTCTCTCTATGCAGGTATGCCAGATCGGTCGGTAGAACTAATGGACAAAGGACTCCAGCAGCTTTCCCCGAAAGTCCTCCCCAAATCCTATTACATCTGGCGCTATAAGGCAATTGACGAACTGTTATTCCTCGGTGACGCCCAAGCCGCCCGCCAATCCTTTGAGAAAGCCGCAGAATGGGCAAGCACTTATGAAGATGAAGAAAGTCAGTATATTGCCTCAATTTCCCGCCAAACCGCCCAGTTTCTTGCCCGCAATCCCTCAAGCAAATCAGCCCAAGTCAGTGCTTGGTCAATGGTGCTACAAAACGCCATGGACGATCGCACTCGTCAACGTGCCATTAATCAGATTGAAGCACTCGGCGGCAAAGTAGTTACCACCCCAGAAGGTGCTGTGAAAATTCAACTCCCACAAAGGGATTAAAGTCTGGAGGGCAGCAGGGGGAGCTGGGGGAGCTGGGGGAGCTGGGGGAGCTAGGGAAGCTGGGGGCAGATGAGGGAGATGGAGCAGATGAGTAAGTTAACTCAAAACTCTACCTTACCTGTTAACTGTTAACTATTCCCTGACAAATGACCTTCATAAAATACTGCTCATGATCTGTTGTGCGATTATGCCTAATCCATAACCCACCAGGGAAAAGACGACCAAAACACTGAAAGCTTTCCATTCACCAAAGTTGGCAACTTGCAAATCTAACCTCACTAACGCCCCGGCTGATAGCAGCACCAGAATCCGGACAAAAACATGTATCCAGCAGAGAATCAACACTGCTAAAAAAGCGCCCACAATCACGGAAATAAAAGCGCGAGTATCTGACTTCAGCCAACCGCTGTAAACGCTCTGAATCAGTGTCAGTGGGGCAGTTAGGGCTAAATCAATAAATACGATATATATTGCCCCCATCAGCCACAATACCCAAGGTCTATCTGCATCTGCGATTAACTCAGAAGCCGCGATCAACCAGCCAAAGACACAATGGGTGGCGAACAAGATCGATAAGGAAGTCCAAGGCAGTTTTTTGACAAACAACATAGCCTAGAGCCTCGGTTGGTGTAATACATCTCGCCTCACAAGCAAACATCACAAATGGCTACGATCAAGTTCACAACCAATCACTGATCGAGATCGCAATCCTCAGGCGGATTAATTTTGCATACTAGCTAATGACTGAACTCTAGCCGAGTCATCAATAGGGAACACACAAATAGCCGACAGGTTCTCCCCATAGAGACTGTCGGTTTTTTATACTTGATCATCAAGGATTTGTCAATAACTCATTGAGGATTGGTGAGATGAGGCGGTGATTGGGAAAATTGGGAATCCATACTTATGAGCAAAATGCTTCCCCATCCCGAATCCCGAATGCCGAATCACCAATCCAAAGGTGACCTGATGACCAAGTAATGTTGTCTCGAGTCAGGACATCGATTGAATGATGTAATCAAAATAAGGAGCCGCTTCCATGGCATCTTCCTGACTCAGCAACTCCAAGGAGGCATTTTTGAGGCAACGAATCGATTCAACCATTCCGGCGACGGGGACGCCAAGAGAGTTATACATCTCCTTGACCCCAATCAAACCAATTTTTTCAATCGGTTCCTTACCTCCAGCCAGAACACCATAGGTAATCAATCGCAAATACCAGCCGTAGTCCCGCAGGCATAGCGATCGCTGGCGTTCCCCATAAGCATTGCCTCCGGGTGAGATAAAGTCAGGACGCTTTTGCCATAGCTGCTTACTGGCTTCTTGGACAATCTTCTTTTCATTTTCTGCTAGGGTGGAAGCGATACGCATCCGTTGCTCACCCGTCTGCAAAAAGGCTTTAATACCCATCAGTTCACCGGAGCTGGGATACCGCAGCTCGTCGTCGGCTTTGAGGATAACTTGGCTAACTACGCTCATCTTATTGGGTTAACTTAGATAACATTTGTAGTTTAGCGACTCTAGACCCCACAAATAAAGTCAGTCGAGCGAAAAGTTTTCGGTTGAGACGCAGTGCTCCAGGTGTAGGGGTGCGGAGGTACTCCAGGTGCAGTAACCAAAGTTAGCAGTCGCAAGAAGCAAAAAGTCAAGTGTAGGGGCGGGTTTAGGGACTAATGCTAATTCACCAAGCCGATAACTGAACAACAAAACCCGCCCTTCTTAGCCATCCCTTATATGCCTTTTTTGTATACGCCTCTTTTGTAACAATCTGGCAATACCTTTGATCACACATCTACATTGTATTTTTATGGATCACTCTGTCTCCTCGCCCCCTCGTCCCCCCGTTTCCCCTGATCAGTGGCAACAAGGTCAACTGCTGGAACTGACGATCGCAGACCTGAATGATCGTGGTGATGGTGTCGGACGGTTGGGGAATCGCGTTGTGTTTGTCCCCAATACAGTGACTGGGGATCATGTCCGAGTCAGGCTGGTGCGCGTCAAACCCAATTACGCGATCGCGAAACTGGATCAACTTCTCGAACCCTCTCCCCATCGCATTCGCCCCCACTGCATCGTGGCAGATAAATGTGGCGGTTGTCAGTGGCAGCACGTTGATCCCCAGTATCAGCGATCAGTCAAAGAAAATCTGCTAAAGCAAGCCTTAACTCGTATCGGCGGCTTCAATTCCATCGAAATCGCCCCGATTTTAAGCGCTGACTCTCCCCTAGCTTACCGGAACAAAGCCACCTATCCGATGCGGCGATCGGCAACGGGTCAAGTTCAAGCTGGGTATTACCAAAAAGGGACACATCAGCTAATTAACCTGAATCAATGCCCCGTTCAAGATGATCGCTTAAATCCCCTGTTAGCCCAAATCAAGCAGGATATTCAGCAACAAGGTTGGTCAATCTACAACGAACGTCGTCATCAAGGGCGATTGCGTCACCTGTCACTGCGGATTGGACGCCGAACTGGGGAAATGCTTTTAACCTTAGTCACAACTGATGCCAATTTAGCCAATCTGGAAACGCAAGCCCAAACCTGGCTCGATCGCTATCCTAACCTGGTGGGTGTTTGTGTGAATGTGAATCCCCACCGTACCAATGTCATTTTCGGTGATCAAACCCATTGTGTCCGAGGTCAACCGTATCTGCGGGAGATATTCGCGGATTTAGAGTTTCAATTAAGACCCGATACCTTTTTCCAAGTTAACACCGAAGCCGCAGAAGCCTTGTTCAATGTAATTCGGCAAAAGCTGGCACTCCAAGGAACAGAATATCTTGTTGATGCCTACTGTGGTATTGGTACATTCACCCTACCCTTAGCAAAACAGGTACATCAGGCATTGGGGATCGAAGTGCAAGGGACAGCCGTGGAGCAAGCCCAAATCAATGCCCAGATTAATGGGATTACCAATGTCACCTTTGAGACAGGAACAGTGGAAACCTTGCTGCCGCAACTGGGGATCACGCCAGATATCGTATTACTTGACCCGCCACGCCAGGGCTGCAACCCCCAAGTTATTGAAACCCTGTTGTCAGTTATGCCTCAACGCCTTGTCTACATTAGCTGCAAGCCATCCACCCTAGCACGGGATCTTAAACGCCTCTGTCATCCAGGTGGCTATCAATTAACCCACGTTCAACCAGCCGACTTCTTTAGCCAAACACCCCATGTTGAGTGCGCGGCTTTCTTGGAAAAACAGGAGGGATGAGGGAGTTATCAGTTATCAGGAGCAGGGGGAGCAGGGGGAGCAGGGGGAGCAGGGGAAGCAGGGGGAGCAGGGGAAGCAGGGGGAGCAGGGGAAGCAGGGGGAGCAGGGGAAGCAGGGGAAGCAGGGGAAGCAGGGGAAGCAGGGGAAGCAGGGGGAGCAGGGGAAGCAGGGGAAGCAGGGGAAGCAGGGGAAGCAGGGGAAGATGGGGAAGATGGGGAAGATGGGGAAGATGGGGAAGATGGGGAAGATGGGGAAGATGGGGAAGATGGGGAAGATGGGGAAGATGGGGAAGATGGGGAAGTTAACTCAAAATTCTACCTTGCCTGTTGCCTGTTCACTGTTTCCTGTTCCCTGTTGCCTGTTCACTGTTTCCTGTTCACTGTTTCCTGTTCACTGTTTCCTGTTCACTGTTTCCTGTTCACTGTTTCCTGTTCCCTGTTTCCTGTTCACTGTTTCCTGTTCACTGTTTCCTGTTCACTGTTTCCTGTTCACTGTTTCCTGTTTCCTGTTCCCTAACCAATGATGAATCCCCAATTTACCCTCATTTCAAACAAAGCTCTGGTGTTTAAAGGAGAGTTTCGATACAATAGTAGATAAAGTCCATTCTTTAACTAATTCAGAGAAAAACTACCCCCTAGAGGCAAATTTGACTTATCATACCACAATCTACCAATCAATGGGCAGTAGTTGAAAGTATTCACCACAACCAGAAGAAACTCACCAAGCTGCTGACGTTCAGAGAAACTCAAGATTGAGCCTGAGGATTCTACAAAATTCGATCAGCGCATTCTAAAGATTAGGGTGCTAGTATACAAAATCTGGACAAACCTTTATTATAACTCATACCTGAGTGTGGAAAGTCTGGTTTGAGAAAAATGAGATTAAAAAACACGGCAATAGCCCGTGTCATGCATCCAGTCCACCAACGAAAAGTTAGGGGTTTTTTAAGTGATTGCTGTATCATCTTTGCGCCCAGTTGAACGCAACTGGGGAACAATTAGCTTTGCTTCTACCCTTTACCTATGCCCAATTCTCGACCTACTGGTCGAACAAATTCCGCGCAAGTGGCGACCGGAGATCCGACTTGGACTCCAAGAGGCATTGGTCAATGCGGCAAAGCACGGCAATAATTTAGACCCGAGTAAGACCGTAATAGTTCACTTTTGTGTCATCAATGACGAATATTGGTGGATAATCTCAGATCAAGGTCCCGGCTTTTCTCCGCCTTGTCGTCAAGGGAATTCTGACGACGGTTTGCCCCATGATGAATCCGAAAATGGTAGAGGGTTATGCCTCCTCTACCAAATTTTCGATCAAGTTCACTGGAATCCCCAAGGGACTGAACTGCGAGTGTGTAAACACATGAAGAGTCGATCAAGGTTACCCTTGATTCCCTAGCGATCGCGATTTCCATGGGTTGGGCAAGGGGGGGCTGAGATCGAGTGATCCAGCCATCCTGACGCCTGACGTAACCGAGCTAGAGCTTCCTCTGGCTGTTCCTTGAGCAAAAAGACTAAAGCCGCCGCTGCTTGTTCCTTGGCTCTAGCTGGGCGATTTGACTTTAATCGATGCCAATCTTGGGGTGTAATCCCTAAGCGTTCTGCCAGGGCTTGGGCAAGTTCCAGGGTACTGGCGTCCTTGAGACTATCAGTTTTTGTCAATTCCATCGGTCTAGGTATAAGTTTATTAAGTGAATCCCACGGCTGAAACGCCTGGGGTCTTGTGTTTGATTTTATCTATTTTTTCACCTATCGATTGTTACCTGTTCCCTTATGAGCGCTGATTCTGATCCCAATCAGCAAAATCTAGATGCTGACGAATTTGAGCAAGCGTTATCTGAGGTCGAGCGATCGCTGGAAGCTCTCAAAGAGCGCTATGCACAAGTCCAACGGGATCAGCGGCGACAAGCCCAGCTTCAGCACCGTCGTGAGCAAATTAGACAATCGCCACGTCAAATCCGTAATCAACCCGCTTTGAAAGCTGAACTCCGGCAAATTAAAGAGCAGCTTGAAACTATTGAACTCAATCTAGAGAGTCGCCTTTTTTCCTGGAGTGCGTTTAAAGAACCCTTTTGGCAAGCCGTTCGCTTCGGGGGACTGGGGATTGCGATCGGCTGGTTGCTCAAATCTTGTGCCAGTTAATCGTTAGGGACGATCCGCCTGTATCAATTAACAACCTGTAGGGGCGACCCGCCTGCATCAATTAACAATCCCAGTCAGCTCAATGGTATCGGGTCGCCCTTGGCTCAATGGTATCGGGTTGCCCGCCCTCTACTCAATGTCCTCGCCTCGCCCTCTTCTCCTTGCCAATTGACGACAAAACCCTTCACAATAGTTAACGAACCGCCCAATCTGTCCATCCTGTTTCTACCCGGATTTCTCGTCGCCGAGTCTGAAGGATTGATCCACACCAAGCCAGTGGAGATATTGATCGCCAGCTCATGACCAATTCCCCGTTCATTCGCAAAAATAATTGATCCTATATTGTTTTACATTGATCCCCAATCGGAATTCCTATTCAACTGACGCTAAAACCAGCTAAATGAATTGTCCAGATAAGGACAAACCGGGTAGGACTGATTCTGATAAACTGTCAAAATTATGCAAAAGAAACCGATCGCACAACTTTTACGCACAGGTCAGCCGGATGAAACCGTAACCATTCAGGGCTGGGTACGCACGAAACGAGAACTTAAAGAGTTTGCCTTTATGGAGGTGAATGATGGCTCCTGCTTGGCAAATTTGCAAGTCATCCTGAATCCTGACATACCCGATTATCAAACGATTCTCCAACAGGTCAACACTGGGGCGTCTGTAGAAGTTGCTGGCGTATTGGTGCCGTCTCCGGGAAAAGGACAACGAATTGAGTTGAGGGCAAATTCTGTTCAGGTGTATGGTGAAGCCGATCCCGCCACTTATCCGCTACAGAAAAAACGCCATTCCTTTGAGTTTTTGCGAACCATTGGACATCTGCGATCGCGTACCAATACAATTGGTGCTGTGTTACGGGTGCGTAACGCCTGTGCTAGTGCTATCCACCAATTCTTTCAGGAACGAGGCTTTTTGTGGATTCACAGCCCGATTATCACCGCGAGCGATTGTGAAGGGGCGGGAGAACTGTTTACCGTAACCAATCTCAACCTCAACGAGATTCCCAAAACCGAAGATCAATTGGTGGACTTTAGTCAAGACTTCTTTGGACGCCAAGCTTACCTGACGGTTAGTGGGCAACTGCAAGCCGAGGTGATGGCGATGACATTTGGGAATGTGTATACCTTTGGTCCGACATTCCGGGCGGAAAATTCCAATACCTCCCGCCATTTAGCCGAGTTTTGGATGGTGGAACCGGAAATGGCGTTCTGCGATTTACAGGGCGATATGGATCTGGCGGAGGAGTTTCTCAAATATGTATTCTCCTCGGTACTCGAGAACTGTCCCGAAGACATGGAATTTTTCAATAAGCGGATTGATAATACCGTCCTAGCCACGGCGGACAATATTATCAACAACCAGTTTGAGTGCATTACCTATACGGATGCGATCGCGCAATTAGAAAAAGCTGATCGAAAATTTGAGTATCCGGTTGAGTGGGGGACAGACTTACAGTCAGAACATGAACGCTATTTGGCAGAGGAATTATTTCAGAAACCTGTTATAGTGAGCGACTACCCCAT
Organism: Coleofasciculus sp. E2-BRE-01; assembly: GCF_040221695.1. NCBI lineage: Bacteria > Bacillati > Cyanobacteriota > Cyanophyceae > Coleofasciculales > Coleofasciculaceae > Coleofasciculus > Coleofasciculus sp. E2-BRE-01. The sequence goes on from NZ_JAVKEA010000248.1 coordinate 15,609, forward strand.
AGGGATCAAGGCATTCTATATGCGTTTGAACGAGGACGGCAAAACCGTTGCCGCCATGGACGTACTAGCACCCAAGATTGGGGAAATTATCGGCGGTTCTCAACGGGAGGAACGCCTCGATGTTCTCCAGCAGCGCATCCAGAATCAGGGAATGAATCCAGAGGAGTTGTGGTGGTATCTAGACTTGCGGCGCTATGGTACCGTTGCCCATGCGGGGTTTGGTTTAGGATTTGAGCGATTGGTGCAGTTTATGACGGGGATGGGAAATATACGAGACGTGATTCCTTTCCCCCGCACACCCTTGAGCGCTGAATTTTAACCGTTTCCAGTTAAATTCAGTAGGGGCGCAAGGTTTGCGCCCCACAACGTTTGCCATTTCTGTGTATATATGATCATACCGGAAAATTCTGGACTGATCCCTCGGCATTTTCCTACATCCCAGAACCCGATGGATCTTATCAGCCACCCAAGGATTTGTTGCAGCCTTATCCAAAGCTTGAGACGTTGAAAAATACAGTGAGTCAAATCCCACAGATTACCACTTGGCTGCAAGCTCATCCATATTAAGCGAAGACGGATTTAATTAATCTGTCTGATTCCGAGATTTCCCCGTGCTAGGGCAAAACGACGATAAAATTTAAGCAACGAGAATCGAACGCCAAGGAGGGAAATTTATGCCAAACCCGTTTCCGGGGATGAACCCTTACCTAGAACACCCAGAAATCTGGTCCGGAATCCATTTGTTACTGATTAGCGAACTGACTAAGTGCCTGTCTCCTCAATTGCGTCCTAAATACAGAGTAGCGGTTGAGGTGCGTCTGTATGAAATGGTCAAACTCATTATCGAATTTTAGTCAGTCGAGGAGAGCGTTGTCCCTGAAGGGGTGACAAGCAGCTCAAAAGCTTGGCTTACATTGCATTTCCCCCCTCAAGCCTCGAAAAGATGAGAGCTTATTGACAGAATTATTGAGAATGAATACGCGAATGAGAATGATAATCACCTGGGTGACACTCC
>NZ_JAVKEA010000249.1:0-6190 GCF_040221695.1 Coleofasciculus sp. E2-BRE-01
TTATTTGACTCAAACTGAATCGCTCAAAGTTACACCCAGCTTAGTTCAACGGGACTTCTATCGAATTATTTCGTCTTTGGGTACTCCGGCTCAATCCCCCAAACGTCGAGGTTATTCTCCCGGACGGATTAAAGGTGAAAAAAAAGAGCCGAGAACCCGCCATAAAGTTATAAAAAAACAGCCATTTTGTCAAAATCAAAAGAGCCAAGTCTTCTAATCTTTACTCTGTAACCCTCACTCCGTCGGTATTTCTGAGCTTTTCTTCGAGCTGAGATAGAGGAGCCATTTTTTCTTTTTTTATTTGCGTAATATTTCCGCAAAATATATTGATTTTGTCCAAAGTCCAATTACATCTAGAATAGTAAGCATAACATCACTATTGTACATCCTCAAAAGTTAATGAATCCTTAACGTAAAAGTTTCAGTCGTCCATTTATTGAGGGACAGACACCTCTTCAGATTGAGCGACGAGTTCACCCGGTTGGGTGAATCGACAGGATGAAGTGCTATTTCTGCCCCAACTTGTAGTATACCTGTAGTAAATTACTGATTGAGTTGCTTAAATTGCAGCAACTGACCTATCTGCTTAATTCTATGACAACTCTAACCATGCGCTCCCACAGGGGTAAAGCCGACTTAGATGCGATCGCACTCTTCCTGAAAACCTGTGAAGCGGTTGATTTGCCTAACGAGTACCCCTCAGTGTCCGAGATATTAATGCAATTTGATGCACCCTCAGTTAATCAGCAACGGGATATTCGCTTGTGGGAAGATGCAGAGGGTCAATTAATCGCATTGGCGGGGTTAATGATTCCCACAGTTGGGGAAACCGTTGATGGTTTTCTCTGGTTTCGTGTTCATCCCACGCAACGGGTTGATTCTCTATACAGGAACATTATCACTTGGGCAGAAGCACGAATGCAGGAAGTTTGTCAAGAACGTTGTCTGGCGGTAAGTTTTTGCGACGGCTACATCCCCAAAGATGGGAATCAGGGCTGGATTAATCCGGTTGGTACGCGACGCGATTACCGCAAACAGGGTGTAGCACGCAGTATGTTACAAGCCGTGATGCAACAGTTGAAAACCGAGGGAATGGAAACCGCCATGCTGTATGTCGATGCGGAAAACCCTTCCGGGGCGAGGCGGTTATACGAATCAGTGGGTTTCCAGACCACACACACTCAAATCGCTTATGTTAAGGATATTGCAGGATGAGTATTATTACCCGACGTCCCTATCGTGGGGAAATCGACTTAGACGCGATCGCACATTTGATCAATACCTGTGAAACCGTTGATCAGCTTGAGGAAGGCACATCTGTCACGGAACTCCAGCAATCCTTTGATGACCCCTTTATTGATAAACAACGGGATCTCTTTCTTTGGCAAGATGCCGATAATCAGCTTATTGGTTTTGGTCGGCTGTGGATTGTTTCTTCTGATACAGTGATTGATGGATTTTTGGCGTTTCGGGTTCATCCAACAGCCCGAAGCGGTGATTTAGAGGAACAGATTATCACTTGGGCTGAGGAACGCTTGCGCCAGGTGAGTCAAGAACGAGGTTTACCTGTAAACGTGCGCTGTGGTTCTCGCGCTGATAAAACTGACCGGATTGCCATTTTAGAGCGTTGTGGTTTTAAGCGCGATCGCTATTTCTTCACCATGGCGCGAAGTCTCCAGGAACCTATCCCAGAACCCAAACTTCCAGACGGTTTTACCCTGGGTTACAGCAAAGGAGAAGAAGATGTTGAGGCGTATGTAGAACTGTACAACCAGACGTTTATCGATCACTGGAATCATCATGAGTTAACCGTTGAGCGCATATTACATGAATGGCAAGACCCATACTACAAGCCCGAATTGAGTCTACTTGCAGTGACTCCAGATGGAACGTATGCGGCGTTCTGCTACTGTCGTGTGAATCCCGAAGAGAATCAACGCAACGGACGTTGTGAAGGCGAGATTGCTGTTCTGGGGACAAGGCGAGGCTTTCGTCAGCAAGGGTTAGGACGAGCGATGTTATTGGCTGGGATGCAACAACTCAAGGCGGCTGGTGTGGAGACAGCCAAACTGGGCGTTGATGCGAAAAACGTGTCGGGGGCGCTGCGGCTTTATGAATCTGTTGGTTTTAGTACCGTAAAGACTCATATTAGCTTGGTTAAAGAGTGGTGAGGTTTGTCATTCGTCATTCGTCATTCGTCATTCGTCATTCGTCATTCGTCATTCGTCATTCGTCATTCGTCCTTTGCTCCCCCATCTTCCCCATCTCCCTCATCTTCCCCACCCCCCTGCATCTTTACTCCAGGAATTCCCGGAAAAAAATTTTTGTCCAGTCTATTGACAAGCATGTAGTATTTATGTAGTATAAATATATGACAGAGAGATGAGAGGCAAAACTCTCTACCTCAAACGTCCAGTCTGAACCTTGAAAATCGAATAAAACGTCGGGAATTTTCACGAAGGTCAATCAGGATTTTTGTAATCGGAATCGGTTCATTATGTTATTCCTGTATACACCTCTGGTTCGTCATGTTCTCACACCTATTGAGTGGGATACTAAACCGAATCAGCGAAATTCAACCCTATCTATGACGGAAAAAGAACGTTTAGAGTCAAATGATAACAGTCTAAATCAAATGACGGCTCAAATCCGTTATAGCCAAACCGTCTATTCTTTAGAGCGGCGCTTCTTACTCTAAGAACTATCAGTGTTTGTGAACCTAACTCAATGCTGGTCGTTTTAGCCAAATGAGTATGTTCGCTCCGCAGATAGATTGATAAACACCAATCAAATCAAGTTCTAGGAGGTGCCCGCATGGTTCACATTCGCTTTGAAGGTCGTTCTTATGATATTCCAGAACGTCAGCTTGGTATTCAAGTTGGGATGAAAGATTCGGTTGTCAAGGAACGCATTGCCCAGTATTTTGAGGTAGGACGCGATCGCTTAACTGATTATGTTATCGATCGGCGTCCCAGTGGCGACCTAATTATCCGTCCTGAAGCCGTTTACGGTTAAATAATTTGCATCAGAAATTAGTGGAATTCGCGCCCTAACTGGAGAAGCTTACAAACTGGTAACGTCTGACTTCAACTCAGATTGTAGGTTCGATTCCTGCCCTCTCCGCCTCTTGGAGAGGTGTAAAAAAACAAGCTGCTTTGACTTGCGCGATCGCACCAATCCACTCAGATTTTGGATGAGTACAAATAACGGTAAGTTTACCGAATTCTCTTCAATCCAAAATCTAAAATTCAGCATTCAATATCCCGCGCCCTTACTTGTGAAGCTTACATACTGTTCCGCCTACGAAGCGGGAGGTTGTAGGTACCCTTCGGGAACGCCTACGGCGAACGAGTCCTACTAGCTGCACTCAATGCAGCTATAGCTCAAATGGATAGAGCGCCAAGTCATAAGGCTTTGCTAACTTGCGCGGGATATCTCTTATTTGCAAGTGTTGAAATTCACTTCGCGCCCCAACCGAAAAAGCTTACATACTAGCCAAATGGAAAAGGCGCTTGATTTAGGCTCAAGATTATGCAGGTTCAAATCCTGCGTATGACTCACGGCTTTTTTAACTTGCGCGAAGTGATTCATCCCTTCAATTTTGCCCGAAGAAATAAAGAGTGCTAACGCGCCCCAACTAAAAAAGCTTACATACTAGCTCACTGGTAGAGCAATCGACTTGAAATCGATGTGTCGCGGGTTCGATTCCCGTGTATGAACCAACGGCTTTTTTGACTTGCGCGTTAGCTTTAACATTACGGGAGAAACGTCGATGTTAGTCAAAACGTTTGAAATTTTGGCACAGGTTAAATCGTTAACTCTGCTGGAAACCTCTGAACTTGGGGTTTCTGTTCGATAGGAGATTCTGGGTATGCGCGATCGCATCAACAAATCTTGGACATTCGCTGAGATAGAACGTCTAATTCAGGCATTTGAGCAGGGGACACTACCACGAAATGAGTGGACGCATCAGGCACATTTAATCGTTGCTTTGTGGTATCTGACCCATTATCCGCAACCTAAAGCCACTGATTTTATTCGCAACGGTATCCAACAGTATAACCGGGCGATCGGTATTATTACCACGAAAGACAGTGGTTACCATGAAACCCTGACACTGTTTTGGGTGCAGATGGTGGGTCAATATTTAGTTGCGAAAGGGAAAAACCTATCCCTTGAAGCGTTAGCTAATGGTTTAATCCAGGATTACACGAATCCACATCTACCACTCGAATATTATAGTCGCGATTATTTAATGTCTTGGCAAGCACGCCAGCATTGGATTGAACCTGACCTAAAATCTTTCAATTGAATTCAAAACGGTTTTTGATCTGACACAGAATTCTCCGAGAACACCAGTTTAGTAATTGAAACCCTTTGCTGTAGAGACGTAGCATCTTGCTTCTCTACAAACAACAATGGCAGTTGTCGCCGCGCCCTAACCGGGAAAGCTTACATCCTTACCCTGTCACGGTAAACTCAACAGCTTTCTGAACTTGTGCGGCACTATTTTTAGTCAAAGCGTGCGACATTTGCCTCCATTCTTTTCTTAAAGGAGGTTGTCATGAATACTGCAGAACGCGACTTGCGTTTGGAAATGCTCAACAGTCTGTTAACCACACCTCACCGAGAGTTAAATAAGGTTGCAGACTTGCACAAAATGATGGTAGAACTTGACCCTATCTTCTATGGACATCTCGGTGTATGGTATCAGAAAGAAGGGGATGTTCGTGACCACAAAGAAGTGTTTGTGGGGAATCTGTTGACCAGTCAGTTAACGGAACACAGGGAAGCCGGATTCATGTTGCTGCAAACGTTTCCACCTTACCAAGTGGCGCGAATTGTGGACTTCATGAAGCAGCATCAACAGAAGGTTCCTCGTTCCGCCCGAACCGCAGTACGGCGCTATTTGCAAAAGCGGGAAAAACAGCCCCAATTTTTTGACCGTGCGGCGTTGCGGGGACGCAAGTCCATGAAGCACCTCTACGCTACCTTACACATTAAGCCGAGTGAGCGGGCGAATACCATCCTGTTTAAGGATGCGCCTCCGGAGGATAGTCTGGCGTTTGCGCTCAAACAGTTAGCAAAAGCAGCAACTCCCACGGAACAAGCACGGCAAATTGTGGCGCATAAGATTCCCTATACTGTTGCCATTGGCGCAGTCAAGCAAATCACGCCCACCGTCTTAGTCGCCCTGATTAATTCCATGACCCCTCAAGAGGTGATTAATCACCTCAAGTCTCTCAAGGCGCGGGGAGCCATGGAACACCCCCAGGTGAAGGCGTTGATTGATGAAAAGCTGACGGCAGCTCAATCTGATAGCCGTGTATCCGCCCTCAAGGGACGAGTTGCGGCTGAAGCAGCGGGGTTAGATCTCGCCACGACTGCTCAGTTAGAGCGCGTCATGGATGAGCAGGTGAAAAAGCGCGGCAAAATCGCCAAATCCACGGCGCTGTTGGTGGATAAGTCTGGCTCCATGCATCAAGCCTTGGAGGTGGGTAAGCACCTAGCTGCGTTGATTTCCGGGATTACGGAAGCGGAGTTGTTTGTCTATGCCTTTGACACGATGCCCTACCCCGTCCAAGCCAACCTGAGTCGTGATACCCGATTGGGCGATATTTTGGCGAATAATCTGCCGCAGGAGCATCTGTACAGCCACTGGGAGCGTGCGTTTCAGCACATCCGGGCTGGTGGTGGAACCAGTATCGGCTGTAGCGTCGAGGCGATGCGTCGGCGTAAGCAGTTGGTGGAACAGTTTATCTTGGTGACGGATCAAGGGGAAAACACCGCGCCCTACTTTGGTAACGCTTTTGATGCCTATTGTCAGGAGTTGAATGTGCTGCCAAATGTGATCATCGTCAAGGTGGGCAGTTACTACGACTGGATTGAACAAAAGTTGCGGGAACGGCAAGTGCAGGTGGATACGTTTACCTTTGCGGGTGACTACTACTCATTGCCCAACCTGATTCCGCTTTTGTCTCGTCCTTCCCGGCTGGAGTTGTTGATGGAAATTCTGGAGACTCCTTTGCCTGTAAGGGATGATTAATTGTTTGGACTTTGGACAAAAAAACTAAATTTGCGTAAATGTTACGCAAATGTAGTTTGAAGTTAATTAAGAGGAATTAATTTAACTATGACCGAAAAGTTTTACTCGTCTTTAACTCCCTCATTTTCCCCAGAGATATCCGGC
>NZ_JAVKEA010000250.1:0-7853 GCF_040221695.1 Coleofasciculus sp. E2-BRE-01
AAACACGCCGGATTCAAATGTCACACTAGAACTGTCTAACCCAGTTAACGGCGATTCATTTAACGGCGTTTCTTCCGTCAGCGCTTCATCAGTGGCTTCACTTTCCGCCACGTCATCCAGTGAGGTAACAAAGGGAATCTCCTCTAAGGTTTCCTCTCCTTCAATCGACGTGACGAAGGCAATCTCCTCTAAATCATTATCTGGAATATCGCCAAAACTTTCCTCAATCTCCGGAATATCAATATCAGCAATTTGGTCAGCCGAGATATCGATATCCACAGGAGCTATCGGATTATCCGTACCATCCAATAAACCACTGGGCGTTAAAATCGGTTCTAAAATAAAGGCTTGTGGTAACTCCTGACTCTTCTTTTTCGGCGCAAAACCTTGAGCAGCAGGACGTTTCTTTGATAAAAAATTAAACCAAGACATAGATGACCCTTTTGTTAAAATGTGCAGGTAAAATACCGATTCAGCCGAGTGGCAAAATCTATTAGATGCTATGAGTCGCTAAGGGGTTAACCCCATTCAAATTAGCAGGCAAATTCGACTTTAGCCAAGCCCACAATTATGACGATGAATTAAGGAAATACTGAATAAGCACACTGAAACCTAAACGCTGCTGCCCGTCAATGTAAACAAGTCGTCCAGCAAATTCTGTTACTGAATAGAGCAGCAATTGCCAGCAGCAAACTCGGACAGAAAACGTATTAAGTTGAAGGGAAAATCAACTGAACGGAAATCTAGCTTGTTCACTATCCTATACCAAAATAATAAACTTTGCCTTGAGTTTTTGATTAAGTTTTCATAAAGCGGGGAACTTTTCCCTGATTATCAGCAATAGGTCGTAAATGTTAACTCTCTGAAGACGTTCCACGGTCACGTCTCTACGAATCCTAAGTGTCTTAGCAGATGGGGGTTAAGGTGCGTTACGCTTCGCTAACGCACCCTACAAATAGAGCCTGTCGAAGGATCGAGGTGTTTCTCATTCCCTATTCCCTGGCGAGTAGCGCTATACTACGTCAGCCTATCCTCCATAAAATTACGGAAACGGTAAACTCCCCATGTCAGCTTATGTCGTAGAACCCCGTAAGTCTCTGCTTAAAGATTTGATAAAGGTCTTAAAAAATGATTGATTTCCCTTAACATTTCCGTTTACATCCCCTCCCTGTTTCACGCAATGTTGTTAAGGAGCGATCGCGGGAGTTATTCCCACAGTCTCTTGAACTGTTGTATGACAGGTAGGCATAAGTTCCAGCACCATGTTATAAAAGGAGCGAATCGGTGGGATTTGCAGTCGATCTTGTGTCGTGACTAACACCACTTGCCGGGTCAAGGTTTGTTTCGGGGGTGATCCATTTTCAGTAGCAGCAGCAGCAATCGAACGCACAGCCAGAGTAGGATCACCTAGGGCTTCTACCAAGGCAGATCGGGGTAACAGCGAAATTAAATGTCCCTGACGCACAACTCCGCGAAAAGCATCCAGGGAATTTAATTCTAAGCTAGCGTTAAGGGTGCCACTTTGCCGGGAGAACAAGTCTTGTACCAATCGCTGCATCCCATAGCCATCTTTAAATATCACATGGGGATAGCACGTTAGGGCATCCAAAGGCACTAGGGTATATTTTGTTAACGGATGATCGGCTGCCATTAAGACTTCGATGGGTTCGTCATACAATTGCTCCGTCACCATTTCGGCGCTGGCGGTTAAATAGCGGTTATTCATGACAATCGCTAAATCAACCAAGCCATCTTTCAATACTTTCAGGGCGCGATCGCTCCCTAATGCCGTTACCCGTAGTTGCACGTTGGGATAATCCTGACAAAAACGCTGTAAAACAGGGGGCAAGTAATGGGCGCAGACGGAGTGAATAGCGGCGACACAGAGTTCAGGTTGTTTTCCGTCTAACAAGTCAGATAATTCTTGGGTAGCGGTTTTCCATTCATGGCAGATTTTACGGGCGCGAAATAAAAAGCGATCGCCTCCTAGGGTTAATGTCGCCCGAGCCGTTCGATGGAGCAAGGGTAGCCCCAGTTCAGCTTCTAATGCTTGAATTTGGCGGCTAATCGTCGATTGGGTAACACCGCATTCACGGGCGGCTTGTTGAAAGCTGCCTGTCTCAGCAACGGCTAAAAAAGCTTGTAACTGCTCTAGACGCATGATGGTGTAGCGGAGATATATTAACGTGAGATTAGCTTAATCGATATCTCACCTCAACTTAGTAATACTTGATACGGTAAGTTCAACCGTAGGATAGGCTATGCCCACCCTACCCAATACTGTTCCCTGTTCCCTGTTCCCTGTTCCCTCTAGACGCTATCAGTGACGCTGCTGAAATTAAACGCCTTAACTCGTACCCCTGGCATCACCCGACCCCCGAAACGCTGTACCGTACTCAGAGCATCAATATCCCGTAACATGTCCGGCAAACTTTGGTTAAATCGCAGATTTTTAATCGGATAAGCAATTTTCCCATCTTCAACCCAGAATGTACCATCACGGGTCATTCCTGTCACCTCTAAGGTACGTGGATTGACATAGCGCACATACCAAGCGCGATTAACCAAGATTCCCCGTTCCGTTTGAGCAATCAAATCGCTCAGGCTGTGCTCAGATCCAGACATAACGATGGGAAACAATGATCCTGTCGGTTCTTTTCCCTGCTGTTGCGCCCAGTAGCGACTATAGGATAAGGTTTTAGGCACTCCATCCTGAATAATCTCTAGGTAGTGATTGCTCAATCCATCACTAAAGCAGGTTCCTCTCTGCAACAATGGATGAGCAGGATGGCGTTGTACTTGTACCAAGGGACTAAATAGGGGTTCGCCAACGCGATTCCCCACAGGTTGACCTGTGTCATCGGTGCGAGACATAAACGATCGCCCTTCATCGGCGGATCGGGCATTTAAATTGAAAATCACCCAGGGGAGTAAATCCGCAAACGCCGGATTATTAAAGATGACAGGGTAAACACCCGGTTGAATTTCACGGGGATTACGGGCGGCAAAAGCACGCTCAATCAGGGGTTCAATCAGGGAATCTAGGGGTAACTGAGCAATAGCAAAGGCTGTACGCTGACTCCAACTCGATCCATCCTCAATTCGAGCCGTAAAGCTCAACTCCGCCTCTGTGCCGCGATCGCAGGCGCGTAATCCCAGGGAGTTCCCCACGGCTTGAGCAAAGGCTTGCGTACTCAATCGTCCAGAACCTTCCACTCCGGCTTTAGCACTCTTAGCACAGATTTGTTGTACCATTTCTCCGCGTGCTAAGGGTGATAAAGTGGCTGTGGCGTCGTCAAAGGCAGGAACACGCGACTCGTAGACTTGGGGTTCAAGCAAAGGAACCCATTCTGGATCTTCGGGTGCAATCCGAGCTAATTCTTCGGATCGCTGGATGGTATCGGTAATTGCATCGGGTAAAAATTCTGTGGTGGAAGCCGATGCGCTGCGTTTACCGAAATAACTGGTAACGGTGAGAGTAAATTTATGGCGGTTAATATTCTGGCTAATTTGATTTTCTGAGAAGCGGCTGAGAGCAGATTCACTGGAACTAACGCTGACGAACACGCCTTCAGCTTGGGATTGCTGAATCACGGAATCAACCAAGGATAAGGCTTGGTCTTCGTTTACTAATGTAGAGGCTGTAGCTGGGGTCACGGCGTTTCTACTCCAAGTCAAACATTCTGTTTCCGATATGATAGGCGCGTCTTGTTTATAGTAAATGTTCCAGTAGGCGTAGGGTGGACAAATGGACACAATTTCTGATAAATGCTCAAATTATCATAATTTGCCTACCCGACAAGATCAGGCGATCGCTATCCACCTGATTGTACAAACTTAAGTGTCGTTAAAATCTTTTGTATCTGCTTCCACTGCTGCACTGGCAAAATATGACCAACCCGTCCGATCCATCTCCGTCTGATCCAGCCATCCAATCAACCCACCCTAATCCTGAGCCAATCTCACAGGCTTCTGATCAGGTGTCGGCAGTGTCCCCGACTCAATTCTCTGATCCACAGACTACTAACAGTAAGGCATTGGCTGATCCTTCCATTATCACCCTCAGTGCGATCGCGGTTTTGATTGTTGGCTTAGTTCTGGATAACAACTGGGTGATTCTCGCCGGGGTCATTGTAACGTTACTCCTCTGTGTGTCAGTGATTTGGTCACCCTTACAACAATGGTTTCAGCAATCTCTCTCTCCCCAGCAGCGATCGCAAGTTATTGCGGTTTGTGGTGTGATCCTGGCAATTGTTGGGATTGCGGCGTTAACCGGGTTTACCAAGGCGTTTGATTCGGTGGGTTCTTTAGCGGAATGGATTGGTGCGTTAGGGCAAATTTTGATTGCTATCCTCGCTGTCTATATTGCTTGGCGTCAGTATGTTATTTCTAAAGATCTCACCATTCAGCAAAATACAATTACCCAGCAGCAAACCATTGATGCTTACTTTCAGGGTATTTGTGACCTCGCTTTAGACGATGAAGGATTGCTAGAAGATTGGCCCCAAGAACGGGCGTTTTGTGAAGGACGAACGGCTGCTATTCTCAATAGTGTAGACGCTGGCGGCAAAGCGAAAGTTTTACGGTTTTTGTCTCAATCCAGATTACTCACACCTTTAAAACGCGATCGCCATTTAGGACGTCCTATGCTAGATGGTTATGGCGGGTATCAAGAAGATCGGGTTTATGGCGTGCGAGTTATTGCTCTAAATGTTATGTTAGCCGGGGCTGATTTGGCAGGTACGGATTTGCGCTGGGCGGAATTAAGTGAAGCCAATATGGTGCAAGCCAATCTGAGCAATTGTGACCTAGCCGGAGCGAATTTGTCTCGCACGATTCTCTATAAAGTGAATTTGTCCAACTCTGATCTCAAGGGTGGGCGCTTGTTCTATGGATCAGTGGAAACCGCCAGTCCCCGCAGTCGTACTGAACCGCCTGATTATCGCACTGGAATTCACACGGGCGCCGTGGTTGAGGGAGCGAATTTTACCGGAGTGCAGCGATTAGGCGAGGAACAACGTCAATACTGCTGTTCCTGGTGCGGGGAACAATCTCGCCGAACGATTCCAGGAGGGTGTGATGGGATTGCGAATAAATTAGGGCGTTGACACTATACCTATGATATGATGTCCGGTTTTGGAGTCTTTAGGATTACGATTTGTCAGAGTTTGTAGTGAGGATGTGGAGAGGAATTTGCCAGGGTTTTTGAGTCGAATTTGCGGGGAGTTTAGTCACCCTCATCCCCTAGCCCCTTCTCCCATCAAGGATACTGCTGGCGAATTTAACATTCTGCCCTAGAATGACCGAAATACGTTAGAGCGGCTAACGATTTTATTGGATTTCACGCTATGCCAGTAACATTCGCCAGCAAAGTCCATCAAGGGAGAAGGGGAACCGGATAAGGCATCGATTATTTCCTCTCCTATCAACATAAAAAAGAACTAAGAATAAGTTTTTTCACTCTATTATTCACCGATAAAACAGAATCTAAATTACTTCTGTTCTCCCCTCTCCCCTAGTGATACTGCTGGTCATTAACTGAGGGGTCAGACCCCTCCCAAAACCCCTTCTTCCATTAAACGATTCCTGACTCAGATCAGATGTAACGTTTCCTATAGTACATAGGAACTAAATTAAGTTTAGTTTAAAAAAGTATTCCATTGTCAGGAATTGGGGGTGCTTCTGTTGAGTGTAGGTTAAGGTAAAAAAATCGATTGGCGATCGCGTGTATGAACAGCTTCGTTAGAGTACTCTGGACTAGCTTCTGTTTCACCCCTCTTTTGGTTCCGGCGGCTATAGCCCAAACGGAGATTCCATCATTCCCAAAAGCCGATGCTGTTTCTCACTATCACCCCTCCTTGGGGAGTCCCCTGCAAGCGCAGACACCAGACTCTCCCCCGTCTACCACTCCAGATTTAACGACGCTACAAATTAAACCGCGCTGGGGAATTGGTTACAGTACGTCTGGTGCAGGATATGATGGTTTTACCCGCTTGGATAGTTTTCTCCCATTGCTACAAAATCCCGGTAGTACGCTGACGTTTGTAGAGGGACGATTGCAGTTAGATAATAGCGCGAATCTCGGTGGTAATCTGTTATTGGGACACCGCTTTCATAGTCAGTCTCTCAATCGAATTTTTGGTGGTTATGTGGGGGTTGATCGTCGAGATACAGGAAATACTACATTCCATCAACTCGGTGTAGGGTTAGAAACATTGGGAGAGGTTTGGGATGTGCGCCTCAATGGTTATTTTCCTCTGGGTGATAGTCGCGATTTAGTGGATGAAACAGCATTTGATACAGGATTTCAACTGACTGATCGTTTCTTTTCTGACCATTTTTTAGTGGTTCAGGGACAACGACAACGGGGACAAGTGCGCCAGTTTGAAGCCGCAATGACGGGGTTTGATCTGGAAGTCGGTGCAAGATTAGCGCAATGGGGTGAAGGGGGAGGATTACGAGGGTATGGTGGACTTTATTATTATGACGCAACCGGAAGTGATTCCAGTCTGGGTTGGCGGATGCGATTGGAAATACAACCCACCGATACCCTAAATTTCGGTGTGGCGGTGCAAGAGGATCAAATATTTGGCACCAATGTAATTGTTAGTGTGGGGGCGATTTTCGGGAAAACTCGTTCCTCAGGGGATGCTAGTATTTTATCCCGTTTAGGGGATGGCGTGGGACGTACTTCCAGTATCACGGTTGATAGTCAAACGGAATCGGATTTTTTCAGCGAAGAAATTACTACCGCCGCGACGAATCCCCAAACTGGTGAACCTTATGTATTTCAGCACGTTAATTTAGGCGCAAGTGGCGGAAATGGTACAGTTGAAACACCATTTGGGACAGTCGATTTAGCGCTAGCCGCGACGCGATCCGATGGGAATGATATTGTTTATGTACAAGCGGGAACGAATCCTGGTATTCCAGCTTTTACAATTCCTGATCAGGTGCAGGTTTTGTCCACAGCACCAATTCAGCAATTGGATACAATAGAATTTAGTCGCGTACAACTTCCCTTATCCGATGCTGGCGTTTTTCCTCAGGTTATGGATACAGTAACGTTGGGAAATAATACGGTGTTATCCGGATTTACAATAACTGGAGTAACCAATCCAGGAATTGTCGCCAGGAATATTCAAAATGGAGAAGTGCGAGACAGTATGATTACCAGTTCTAGTCAAGCTGGGGTGTTACTGGAAAATACTGGCGGTTTTATTTCATTTACTAATAGTGCGATCGCGGGAAATGGCGTTCCTAGCTTAAGTGTTACATCGGTGAATGATGTCGCGCTCGCGAATACCACTCTCACCAGTACCAATTCCGCAACCGAAGGGATTTTTCTAGACACAGTTAGCGGAAATTTCCAGATAAGCGACAGCACAATTACGATTGAAAATCCCGCCAGTAATGGTATCGCCGCCACGAATATCCAGGGAACCGCTACAATTTCCGCTAATACAGGAAGTCAGATTACGACTGAAGGGAATCAAGCCGGAATTTTCCTCACTGAAAGTACAGGTGCGATTAATCTATCCGGTATAACCGTTGAAAGTACAGGCGGTAGGGTTGTGGAAGTAAGTAATATTAATAATGGCGCGATCGCGACTAGCACTCTCACCAGTACCAATTCCGCAACCGAAGGGATTTCTCTGGATACAGTTAGGGGGAATTTCGAGATCAGCGACAGCACAATCACGATTGAAAATCCCGCCAGTAACGGTATCCTCGCTACGAATATCCAGGGAACCGCGACAATTTCAGCCAATCAAGGAAGTCAGATTACAACTGAAGCGAATCAAGCCGGAATTTCCCTAACTGAAAGTACAGGTGCGATTAATTTATCCGGT
>NZ_JAVKEA010000251.1:0-5869 GCF_040221695.1 Coleofasciculus sp. E2-BRE-01
TCCAGCATCCATGTATTCTTGCATTTTGTCACGCAAAAGTTGCAAATCGTCTGTGGCTGACCTTAATTCGATGACAAAATCCGGTGCAATCGGGGGAAATTTACGCCGTTGTTCAGGGGTTAGCGCTTCCCAGCGTTCTCGACGAATCCAAGCCGCATCTGGGGAACGTTTCGCACCATTGGGTAACTTAAAGATTGTGGAGGAACTGAAGGTATAACCCAGGCTAGTTTGCCGATTCCAGATGACCAAATCAGCAATCAGTTCAGATTCTCGATTCCCACTTTCTCCGCCAACGGGTGCCATGATAATTAATTCTCCCTGCGCCGTCGTTTCAAAGTTAAACTCGCGATTATTTTGACATAATTGATAGAATTGTTCGTCAGTTAAGGGAATGGTGTCTAAATTTAAGGTTACAGTATTCATAATCTTTCCTCTGGTAGAGACGTTCCGGTGGAACGTCTTGGTGTTGGTGGAACGGCTGGGTGTTGATGGAACGTTTTGGTGTTGGCGGAACGGCTGGGTGTTGGGTTACTCTAACCTTCGGGTTCTCCTCCGGAGTACGAGAAGGCTTCGCCTACGTTCCTCAACCCAACCTACTGGCGTGGCACACCTTAATTGATGGATTAGAATTGGTTCGTAGTGAGGGCTTCAGCCCTCTTCAGCTAGGCGTTATAGCACTAAAGTGCTTACTACAAACAAAGCCCTATTTTAGCTGTGTCAGTCCACTACAATGTTGACATCCTTTAGCATCGGCACTATTGAATAGACGCTACAACGCCTAAACTTTCATTCGCTAGTCTGTCTACAGCACACACCGCATAGGTTCCCGGTGCTAATTCTGCCTCGGTTATCTCCTCTGGCAAAATTTTGTGCAATGTCCAGTTCTCGCCTTGCTGCTGATATACTGTCCAAGAGCGAATCTTGGCGTTAACGGCAGCATTCCAAATTAGCTTATTTCCAATCATTCTCACCTGAACCGGAATCGCTGGCGGTGTATCACTCAACCACGACATGGTTGGAGATAAAGCGGGTTGATTATAGACAGAGGATTGGAACTTTTCAACGACTCCCAAACGATTTTCATTAAAGACTTTCATGTTATAAAAAATATTGCCCAAGGAGAGTTGGGGAGCAAGGTTGCGGGTAATATCAACTTGCCGTTCATATTCTAAGAAAGACCAATCTTGAGCATCCAACATACTTAACCGATTGCCGGGATAAATATGGCGCTGTTTGGGATTATTTTCAGTCCACCATTGCAGGAGAACGGGATAACTTTGGGCTGGGGGATCAATGCGCCAGTATAATTGTGGGGCAACATAATCAATCCATCCTGCTTCTAACCATTTTTTCGGGTCAGCATACAGGGATTCGTATTGATCTAATCCTTTAATTTGAGGCGGTTGTCCGGGACGATAAATGCCAAAGGGACTAATGCCAAATTTAACATGTTTCTTTGTCGCCTGTATCCCGGTATAAAGGCGCTGCACCATTTGATTCACATTTTCCCGCCGCCAATCACCTAAGCTAAGAGTGCCGCCTTCGGCTTGATAAGCCTTATAGGTTTTATCATCGGGAAACGCTTCACCCGCGATGGGATAGGGATAAAAATAATCATCTAGATGAATGCCATCGACATCATAACGCCGCACCACATCCATAATTACGTTATAGGTTAAATCTTGAACCACTTTTACCCCAGGGTCCATCCACTGCTGATTGCCATATTTATACACGTATTCGGGATGAGTGACGCTAATGTGAGGGGCGACACTGACAGAACCTTGGGAAGAAGTTTTGGCGCGATAGGGGTTAAACCAGGCGTGGAGTTCAATATTGCGCTGATGACAAGCCGCGATCGCAAACTCTAAGGGGTCATAATAAGGATCGGGAGCTTGACCTTGTATGCCAGTTAACCATTCACTCCAGGGTTCTAACGGGGAGGCATAAAAGGCATCACCAGTGGGTCGAACTTGTAAGATTAACGCATTTAACTGAAGTTCAGCCATGCGGTCAATAATTTGTAACAATTCCCGTTGCTGTTGGGCGACAGACAATCCCCGTTGGGGGGGCCAATCGATGTTCCAAACAGTCGCCACCCACACCCCGCGAAACTCCCGTTGATGACTCAGTTTCAGGGTTTTCTGACGCACGATAATATAATCTGAACCAATGGCGTCAAGTCTCCCAGTATAGACTAACGCCTGGTAAATAAACGCGGCAACATCCGCACGAGTGGCGGCTTTGAGGGGGTTAAACTGCTTAACCTGGGGATAATTCACCACCATCCCCGTATTGGTTGCGATCGCAATCCGATCAATAGCATAGCTGGGAATCTCGCCAAAATCATCATAGAGTTCCGGTAGGGCGGCTTTCACCTCCGCTAATCCACTGGTACTTATCTCCAATCCCGTTATCAGAGACACCAACACTTCCACTCTAGAAATACTCGCCTCTGGGCGAAATCGATTTCCTGGATACCCCGACATAAACCCCGTCTGATACGCCTTAGCAATCGCCCCAGTTGCCCAATGTTTGCTGGGAACATCCACAAACGGAACATTCGGGCGTTTACTGGGTTTAGAAAAAGCATTTTGCAACAACGCCGCAAACTGCGCCCGACTCATGGGATCATTAGGACGAAAACGCCCATCGGGAAAGCCACTAATCATACCCGCCTGGGCTAACCCTTCAATGAATGAACGCGCCCAGTGGTTTTGGATATCGGGGAAACGGGGAGTGGAAGCAGTCATAAAGATTCGTCACCTAGCTAAGTAGTCGGACTTTCATTAAAGTTAACAGTGGGGATCGTCATACTCGCTGCCCTTGAGAAGCAAGCTACGTCTTATGTTTAGGTAAGGATTTGAGGTGTGTTTACCAAACTTAATTTAGTTGAGTTTATTTCCACCAACCTACTTAAATAATACGGATTGAGTAGGCACGAATTTTTTGATCGACGGTGGCAAGGGTTAAACGATGGTGCAAAGCCTGACAGATAAGCATTCTATCAAAGGGATCACGGTGTAATAAAGGCAGCTTGATAAGTTTAGCCACACTATCCTCATCAAGACTAAGGCTAGCAAGTTGATGGCGAACCCGCTGTTGTGGTAAATAGATTTCGGGTGACTGCGGCAGACTTAGTTTGCCTAGCTGATACTTGACAATAGACTCCCAAATTAAAACAACACTTAGATAAACGTCGTTATTGGGATCACGAATAGCAGTTAAAACAGGTGTTGACAGTTTAGGATTGCCACTGATAAACCACAAGAAGATATGAGTATCGAGCAAAAGTTTCATTAGCTTTCAAAAGCACTCAGAATATCTTCGGGTAGGGAATCATCAAAATCATCGGGTACAGTGAACTCTCCCGCACACAAGCCAAATGGTCGTAACGGTTTTTGATTAGGTATCAGCAGGCGATTATTCTGGTGTTTAATATCTTGTATAACGCGGTCACGCATCACTTCAGCTTGAGAATAATTTCTGTCAATTGATAAAACTGTGTTGTAGCTAGCTAATGCATTCTCAAGCTGTCCTAGTTGTCGCAGTGCATTGCCACGATTAAACCAATACTGAGCATTATTGGGTTGGAGTGCCAGCGCCCGTTCAAAGCTGGCAAGAGCTTCTTGATACTGTCCTAGAGCAAACAGTTCAGCACCTCGATTATTCCAGGCAGCATAATTATCTGGATCAAGAGTGAGAGCCTGATCATAATTTGCTATTGCCTCATCTAATCGACCAAGTTCTGCCAGCGCTTGTCCACGATTTGTCCAAACGGAATTATTCTCACCATTGAGAGCTAAGGCTTGATCATAACTGGCAATAGCTTCATTAAAGTTCTCTAGCATTAACAGTGCATTACCTTTATTAAACCAAATGATATCATCATCTGGTTTAAGCCTTATGGACTGTTCAAAGCTGGTAAGTGCATCTTTATACCGACCCATGTCATAAAATATTACACCTTTATCATTCCACAATTGATCATTTTTTGGTTCTAACTCTATTGCTTTATTGAAAATTTTAATTGCCGCTTCAATGTTGCCACATTTGCCATGAACTATCGCCAAATTAGCCAAAATTATAACTTCATTTTCTTGGACTTTTAGAGCTTGTTCATAACTATCTATTGCCTCTAGATAGCGATCTAGTTGAGATAGAACAGCACCTCGATTCGTCCATGCCTGAAAATTATCTGGATTAACGTCTACAGCCTGGTCATAGCATGTAACCGCTTCTTCAAGGCGACCCAAGTCATGTAAAACAATGCCTTGGTTATGCAAAATCCAATCTTTGTTGCGTTCAGGTTTGCAAGCCAAAGCTTGATCATAACTAGCAATAGCATCATGTTTATAGTTTAATTCTCGGAGAATATTTCCTTGGTTATACCAAGCAATATAACTATCTGGGTTAATTGATATGGCTTGATCAAAGTTAGATAATGCCTGCTGATATTCCCCCAGTGCTAAGTATGCCAAGCCGAGTTTATTCCAGGCAAGGTATTCATCAGACTTGTTGGCTAAAGCACGTTCGTAACACTTAATACTTTCCTGATAATGCCCCAAGTCGTAGAGTCTGTCTCCCTCGCTATGCCATTTGGAATGCTGATACACACCATTGGTAGAGCGAGATAGCTCTAACGGTTTTATGGTATAGGCATCGTAAAGTTTGGGTTCATCTCTCTGGTGAATAGCTACCATCGCCAGTTCGTCCCGATTATAAATAATGTTGGTTTCCCATTTTCCCATTGTGACATAGGCGATGAGTTCCCAAGCCTGATCTCACTTTTCACGGAATTTCCCCCACACCCAACCCCCACGCCCAAGATGCCGTAAAAAGTCAGGGTATAAATAAAAGAACAAAAGCGAACTTTCATAAAAACTCAGGCAATTTTCATTAAATACATGCTTGTGTCATCTTGTCAATTCATAACAAACCACCATAATGGTTATCATCTCGCATTCATCAAATAAATATTCCCCCATCTTCTAAAAGAAAAAATAAATGCCAGGTCATGACATCATCGTTGTTGGAGCCTCCGCAGGCGGAGTGGAAGCGTTGACTAAACTGGTTGCTGCTTTGCCAGAGAATCTACCAGCAGTGATCTTCATTGTCGTTCATATTTCACGCCACGCTAAAAGCTTTCTGCCGGATATTTTGAATAGAAAAACTCTCTTGCCAGTGGCTCATGCTACAGAGAGTGAGGAGATCGTACAAGGGCACATCTATGTAGCCCCTCCGGACTACCACCTGCTAGTCAAACGCGGCTATGTCCGCTTAGTGTATGGTCCGAAGGAGAACGGTTGTCGTCCGGCGGTCGATCCCCTATTTCGCACGGCAGCAAAGGCGTATGGACGTCGAGTCGTTGGTGTGGTGCTATCGGGTGTCCTCGACGATGGTACTGTAGGGCTTATGGATGTGAAACGTTTGGGCGGTGTGGCGATTGTTCAAGATCCCGATGATGCCCTGTTTTCGGGAATGCCGAAGAGCGCGATTAAACACGTAGATGTTGACCATATTCTGCCCTTGTCGTCAATAGCCTCCACTTTAGTTCGTCTAGCCCATGAACCTGTGACGGAGGAAGGAGCAACAACCATGTCTAGTGAGAACGAGATAGAGATAGAACCTGATGTGGTGGAACTCAATGGGGTGGCTATGCGAGAGCGTGAGTTTGGAACACCTGCAAGCTTAGCTTGTCCGGACTGCGGCGGTATGCTGTACTATCAACTGAAGTTCCCCTTTGACAAATAGCTACACTGTATGCGTATCCCGGCTTAGGGCGATTTGACTTTCGGGTTCACTGGGTACAAATCAGGCTAACGCCCAATAAATCTAAAGCTTTCCTTTGCACAGGAGTCGGTTCTGT
>NZ_JAVKEA010000252.1:0-2949 GCF_040221695.1 Coleofasciculus sp. E2-BRE-01
TATCGGACAATGAAGTTAACAACATCTCCAATTCGGTAAAACCGATGGGATTAAGTTCATCGGCGGGAGTTGGCAAGCCTTTGCAATAAGTTATCGTCGTCATAGCTATTCGTTACCCGATTTCTTACCAATTAAGTCAACAATATCGATAAGACGATGACCACCAGCGATACTAATACTATAAGATTGTATTTTACCATTGAGTTCCCATCGGTGCAAAGTGCAAGACCGTGGCACCTAGTCGAGTGGCTGCTTCTTGGGGGGTTAAACTAGACATTGCTTGACTATATCATAGAAAATGTCTAGTTATGTCACTAATTGTCTAGATATTTACGGACTGTTAGTTAACCCTTATGTGGTAAATTGGCGGGCATTTGCCTGGATACATGACAATGGCAAATGACCGATGAAGCCCTTGCTCCCATCCTAACCAACCACCTGAATTGGTCCGCTGGTACTAGCACTGAAAAATTGTCGTACCAGAGGATTATCGGTTGTATCAATCTCGCCGATAGGACCTTGCCACTGTACCTTGCCTTTGTAGAGAAACACAACTCGGTCAGCGGTACGGCGAATTGTACTATCTTGGTGAGTGACCATTACATAAGTCTTACATCCGCCTTCAACACATTGAAGTTGACGGACTAAATCCTCAATTACAGTAGAGGCGATGGGATCAAGTCCAGCCGTGGGTTCGTCATAGAGTAAAATTTCCGGGTTGTCTTGGGGATTATCCGGGTTCGTCATAATCGCCCGGGCAAAACTCACTCGCCGACGCATCCCGCCTGAGAGTTCTGCCGGATACTGATCAGCAATTCCGGGTAACCCCACCATCTCTAGCTTCTCATCTACTAATTCCCGAATGCGCTCCTCAGACAGTTTAGAATGCTGGTAAAGAAAAAATCCCACATTTTCACGGATACTGAGGGAGTCAAACAGAGCGGATTGTTGGAACACCATACCGATGCCAATTGGGTCTTTGGCATCTTCAATTAAACCCGAACGCTTTTGTCCTTGCACATAGATTTCACCCTCATCCAGGGGCATTAAACCCGCCATCATGCGTAGAATCGTAGACTTACCCGTCCCAGAGGGTCCAATGATACCTAAGGCTTCGCCCTGATAAATCGTCAGATCAACCTGATCCAGGATGACGTTACCCCCAAAGGACTTGGAGACTCCCTTTAGTTCAATCAGTGGTTCTTTCATAAGGGATTAGTGCTTCAGCGCATGAATTGGGACGGACAAAGCCGTTTCAATTTTACCTGTAGCCCCCCCGTGGAAACTCCCCCTATACGTGTGTAGGGGCACCATCCTTGCGCCCTTGAGACAATTAGCGATCGCTTCGTCTTCCCCTGCGAAATCTCAAAACCTACACCATAGCGTAAGCCTGGTGTAGGTCGTTCACAAATCCCCCAAAGACCCCTTAACGAGAAGCACTCGCTGCCATGGCTGAATCTGCTTCTGGTTCCGTCTCCACCCCAAATACACGACCGAAGGCTTTTTGTACCTTATAGCCTGAGTCAATCGACTCCAAGGGGTCTTTCCGCAAGCGGTGACGTAAGCACAACGTAATCACCCGGCGAATATCATCCACTGTGACTTCCGTGCGCCCTTCAAAAGCAGCCAGGGCTTTGGCAGCACGGTTAGTTACAATATCCCCTCGCAATCCATCGACATCCAATTCTGAGCAAATCTCAGAAATATTCACCCGCATGTCATAGTCCATTTCAACTTGGGGCAGTTGCGCCTGGGCGGTGACGATTTGCTGCTGCAATGTCTCTTGGACTTCCTGGTGTTCTTTGATGTAATCCAAGGGATTTTTGTCAAACGCGGCGCGTTCCTCCACAATTTTTACCCGCAGCGTTGGCTCTTTGACCGTGCGGATTTCCGCGTGCATGCCGAAACGATCCAGGAGTTGCGGACGCAGTTCTCCTTCTTCCGGGTTGCCAGAACCCACCAACACAAAACGAGCCGGATGGCGAATGGAAATGCCTTCTCGTTCGACGGTATTCCAACCACTAGCCGCCGAGTCTAATAGCACATCAACGAGGTGATCGTCAAGTAGATTCACTTCATCGACATAGAGGATACCGCGATTCGCTTTAGCTAACAGTCCGGGTTCAAAGGCTTTCACCCCTTCGGCTAATGCTTTTTCAATATCAATCGTGCCGCACACTCGGTCTTCGGTTGCGCCCAAGGGCAAATCAACCATCGGCACTTTTTTCTTTGCGGTTGGAGCAGATTGTCCTCCTCCATTACTATTCATCCAGTCCGGGTCGTTGGGATCGCTATTGAAGGGATCGTCGGCAACCACTTCAATTTCTGGCAACAAGTCAGCCAACGCCCGAATGGTGGTGGACTTACCCGTACCGCGATCGCCCATAATCATTACTCCACCAATTTTGGGGTCAATGACATTCAGCAGGAGAGCCAGCTTCATTTCTTCTTGACCTACGATGGCGGTAAACGGAAAAACGACGCGACGAGCAGTCTTAGGGGCTTGGGCAGTCAGACTCACTTTGATTACCTGATAACCGATAAATCACGCCTTTTATTGTGCCACATCGGTGGAATGTCTGGGAGCAGGGGAAGCAGGGGGAGCAGGGGGAGCAGGGGAAGATGGGGAAGATGGGGGAGATAGGGGAGATAGGGGAGATAGGGGAGATAGGGGAGATGGGGGAGATGGGGGAGATGGGGGAGATAGGGAGGTTAACTCAAAACTCTACCTTCCCTGTTCCCTGTGACACACCGAGCGAAGCCGAGGTGTTCCCTGCTTCCTAACAAATGACAAATGACAAATGACAAATGACAAATGACAAAATCTGTCCCTATTCCAGTAAAGATGCGGTTAACAATGAATAGACCTGACCATCAATCAAAAGGCGGGTAATGCCTTTAGCTTGTAAATAAGAACAGGTTTTCTGCAACATTTTCCCATCAGGCACT